>NZ_JBEXCY010000014.1:83337-110890 GCF_040605515.1 Dactylosporangium sp. NPDC005572
CCGGAAGTCCCGTGAGGTCCCCCGAAGTCCCCCGAGCGCGAGATATCGGGCGGCATTCTTCCCGCGGTGCCGTTAAGATCATGCGCCGTGTACACCGGAACCGCCGTTTTCGACGTGCTGCTGCCCAGTGACTCCCGCTCGCTGAAGGCCAAGCGGTCGTACGTGCGGCCGATCGTCGCGGCCCTGCGCAAGTTCGAGGTCTCAGCCGCCGAGGTGGGGTCGCTTGACCTGCACGGACGGGCCGAGATCGGGGTCGCGGTGGTGGCCGCGGAGGCCGCGCACGTGCGTGAGGTGCTCGACACCTGCGAGCGGGCGGTCGCCGGTCGTCCCGAGCTCGAGTTGCTCTCTGTTCGCCGTCGGCTGCACGGCGACGACGACGAGTAATCCTGGGCTTCGAAAGCGGCCTCGAGGGCGAGGCGCGGGTACTGTCAGAGCGTTGGTCAGATCTTCAGATCCGCGGTGGTCTAGAGCCGACCAGCGGATCGTTTGGCTGCGGAGGTGTTCGAGATGACGGATCCGGCAAAGGTGCGACGGCACGCGGAGCGCGTGCGGGAACTGGTCGCATCGGTGGTGCGGACGCAGATCAAGGACCCGCGGCTGGGCATGATCACGATCACGGACGCGCGGATCACGGCTGACCTGCGGGAAGCCACCGTGTTCTACACGGTCCTCGGCGACGCGGCCGCCCAGGCGGGCACCGCGGCCGCCCTGGAGAGCGCCAAGGGTCTGCTCCGCTCGACCGTGGGCAAGGCGCTCGGCCTGCGCCACTCGCCGAGCCTGACGTTCGTGCACGACGACGTGACCGAGCACGCGAAGCACATCGACGATCTCCTGGCCAGCGCCCGGAATGCGGACGCCGAGGTCCAGCGGCTCGCTGCGGGTGCGCATTACGCGGGTGATTCCCAGCCGTACAAGCTGGACGACGACCACGAGGACGACCTGGGGGCCGACGGCGCCGACGACGAGGTGGTCGTCGGCCAGGACCGGCGGTGACCGGGCTCGCGCCCGGCCACCCGCCGGGCGCGGGCGCCGAGCTCACCACACCGGCCTCACCTGCCACGGACCCCGCGCCGGTCGTGGGAGGCGGGCTCACCACACAGGCGATGACGCAGACCCCGCCCGGCACCGCGCCGGGCGGGGCGCGCTCGCTCACCGGCCAGGAGCCGGCGGACGGGGAGCGCGAGGCGGCCGCCGGCCCGCCGCCGGGCGGCACCGGGACGCTCGCCGACCCCCCGCGGCCGGACGCGGGCGCGGGGCAGACCCCTTCGGGCGGGATGGACCGGCAGTTCGACGAGCGGCCGTCCGAACGGGAGTGGGAGGCGGCCGTCACCGCGCTGCGGGGGCTGCCCGCCGACGCCCGGGTGCTGCTGGCCTGCCACGTGAACCCCGACGGCGACGCGCTCGGGAGCATGCTCGCCGTCGGGCTCGGGCTGCGGCAGGTCGCCCCTGGGCTGCGCGTCTCCGCGACCTTTCCCGGGCCCATGGTGGTGCCCGCGCCGTTCGACCGGCTGCCGGGCGTCGAGCTGCTCGTCGACGAGGCCGACGCCGAGCCCGCGCCCGACGCCGTGCTCGTGTTCGACGCGGCCAGCATCGAGCGGCTCGGCGGGCTTGCCCGGCGGCTGCTCGCGGCGCCGGTCGGGATCGTGCTCGACCACCACGTCTCCAACCCCGGGTTCGGGCGGCTGAACCTGATCGACCCGGCCGCGGCCGCCACCTCCGTGCTGTCCGACGGGTTGTTGCGGCGACTCGGGGTACATCTGGATCAAAAGATCGCCGAATGCCTCTATGTCGCCCTCGCCACCGACACGGGGTCGTTCAAGTTCGCGTCCACCACGCCGGCCGTGCACGAGCTCGCGGCCCGGCTCATCGCCACCGGCATCCCCGTGGACGACATCTCGCGGCGGCTCTTCGACACCCGGCCGATCGGCGCACTGCGGCTCTTCGGTGTCGCGCTGGCCCGCGCGGTGCTGGAGCCCGAGGTCGCCGGCGGGCGCGGGCTCGTCTGGACGTATGTCACGCTCGACGAGCTCGCCGCGCACGACCAGCCGCCCGCCGCGGTGGAGGCCCTGATCGACTCGGTGCGCAGCGCCGCCGAGGCCGACGTCGCCTGCGTGGTGAAGCCGGTCCGGCCCGGGGAGTGGTCGGTGTCGCTGCGCAGCAAGGGCGGCGTCGACGTCAGCGCGGTCGCGGTCGCCCTCGGCGGCGGCGGGCACCGGTTCGCGGCCGGGTTCAGCGCAGGCGGCACCGTCGAGGACATCATCGCGGCGATCCGCATCAGGGTGAATTCCGGGCCAATTCCGGGTCCTTGATGGCTGGCCGGGTGGTGGTCGCTGCGGGGACAATCGATGAATGGAACGACCCGAGCTGGTAGCGGAGGTTGACCGGGCCTGGACCCGGCCGGCGGTGCTCACGCCCGTCTTCGCCCTGATCTCCCTCGTGGGCGGGGCCCTGCCCTCGTTCTCGCTCCGCGCCAACCTGCTCGTGCTCGGCGTCGGCGGCGCGCTGGCGTGGCTCGGCCTGTCGGCCGCCGTCCAGCGGCGCCCCACCCGGACCCGGCTGCCCCGCGCGGCGGCGTGGTGGCTGGTGCCGCTGCTGCTGTTCGCCGTGGTCGAGGGCGTCACGTTCCTGATCGGCTCGCGGGCCTATCCGACGCTGTCCCGGCTGGCCGACCCGGTGCTGGAGCACTACCTGGCCCGGTCCGCCGCCTATTTCGGCTGGCTGTGGGCGTTCTGGGCGATGGTGCGCCGATGACCGCGGGGCAGGTGATCATCGCCGCGCTGTTCGCAGTCGCGCTCGGGCTCTTCGGCGTGGTCGAGGTCGTCGCGCGCCGGGAGGGGTCGAAGGTGCCCACGCTCGGCGAGGTGTGCGGCGTCGTCATGCGCTATCGCGTCGGCCCGCTCCCGGTCGGCCGGATCGCGATGTTCGGCTTCTGGTGGTGGCTCGGTTGGCACTTCCTGGCCCGCTGACCGGCCCGCCGAGCACCATGATCAGCCCGTTGAGCTGGGAACTTGACATTCCAAATTCCGGGATAACGTCGCACATGCTGGACCTGAACGATAGCTTAGCTGTCATGCGCACAGTACGAATTCTTCGCTGCCCGTCCCGGGGCGACCGCTTCTGACGAGCGGCATCCGGTGGCGGGGAAACGGCCCATGACCAGCCGCCGGAAGCGAGGAACCGCAGTGCGCACCATTTATTTCGTCAGGCCGACACCACCCAGGTCGGTCTCCTTCGCGTGCGCTCGCGTGGTTGCCGGCGACCCCGGCAGAACCGTCCACACGCAATCCACCAGCACCGCGTCACAAGGAGACACCGACCATGCCTGAGCAGCCGAAGCCGCAGCCCAAGCCGCAGGAGCCGACCCCCGACACGCGTGAGCGCGCCCGCGCCGCGCTGCAGATGTCGATGGACCGCCGCGGCTGAGCCGCGCCGACCCAACCTCCGGGAAACCGGGACGCCCGAGTGACGTCAAGGTTTCCCGGAGGTTGTGCCGTGTAAGTGGCTTTCTGGGGCCACTCTCCTTACGCTGTCAGCCGTGACCGCGACCGCGACGAATCCCTCGACCATGCGCCGGGTCGCCGCCCTGGCCCTGCCGGCCCTGGTCGTGCTGGCCGCCGAGCCGCTGTACGTGCTGGTCGACACCGCCGTCGTCGGCCATCTCGGCCGCACCCAGCTCGCCGGCCTCGCCATCGGCGGCTCCGTGATGTCGTTCGCCGTGTGGCTCGGCACGGTCCTCGCGTACGGCACGACCGGCCGGGCCGCCCGCCGGTTCGGCGCCGGCCAGCGCGCCGCCGCCGTCGAGGAGGGCGTGCAGGCCTCCTGGCTCGCACTGGCCGGCGGCGTGGTGATCCTGCTGGTCCTGGAGGCGGCCGCCGGTCCGCTCACCCGCGCGCTCGCCGGCGGTGCCGGCCCGGTGGCGACCAACGCCGAGCACTGGCTGCGCGTCGCGGCGCTCGGCGCCCCCGGCCTGATGCTCGGCACGGCCGGCAACGGCTGGATGCGCGGCGTCCAGGACACCCGCCGGCCGCTGTATTACGTGCTCGGTGCGAACGCCCTCTCCGCCCTCCTCTGCCCCGTGCTCGTCTACTCGGCCGGCCTCGGCCTGGTCGGCTCCGCCGTCGCGAACGTCACCGCCCAGACCGTCGTCGGCGGGCTGTTCGTGCGCGCGCTGGTCACCGAGCGGGTGCCGCTGCGGCCGCAGCTCGCCGTGATCGGCCGCCAGCTCGCCCTCGGCCGCGACCTGCTGCTGCGCGGCGCCGCGTTCCAGGCCTGCTTCCTGTCGGCGTCGGCCGTCGCCGCCCGGTTCGGCGACGCCGCCCTGGCCGCCCACCAGATCGCCATCCAGCTGTTCTTCTTCACCGCGCTCGCGCTCGACGCGGTGGCGATCGCCGCCCAGTCGCTCGTCGGCGCCGCGCTCGGCGGCGAGCGGGTCGCCGAGGCCAAGCACCTGGCCCGCCGCATCTCGTTCGCCGGGCTGGTCTCCGGCGTCGGGTTCGCCGTGCTGGTGGCGGCCGCCCTGGCCACGGTGCGTCCGTGGTTCGGGGCCGATGCCGAGGTGTACGCGCAGGCGTGGCCGGCCTGGTGGTTCTTCGTCGCCATGATGCCGGCCGCGGGTGTGGTGTTCGCGCTCGACGGCGTGTTCCTCGGCGCCGGTGACGTGCGGTACCTGCGCAACCTCACGCTGGTGTCCGCGCTCGGGGGCTTCCTGCCCGGCATCTGGCTGGCATACTTCTTCGAGCTCGGCCTGCGCGGGGTGTGGGCCGCGCTGACCCTGTTCATCGTGCTGCGCCTGGCCGGGCTGCTGTGGCGGCTGGCCGGCGACGCCTGGGCGGTCGCGGGGGCGGACCGTGCTCACTGACGCGCAGCTGGCCGCGCTGGCGTTCGTCCGCGCCCTCGGCAGTGAGCGCTTCGACACCGACGCCTCGATCACGATCAACTTTCATCCCGACCGTACCGCCGGCGACCGCACCGTCATCGAGGGGCTCCTCGCCGATGGGCGCTTCCGCAGCCAGTTCGAGACGGGGATCTCCAACGGCGGCCTGACCGCGTACCCCGGCGGCGACCGCGACCGCTGGGAGGAGCGCATGTTCGGCGGCGCCTACCAGCGGCCGGGAGTGTCGCCGATCGATCGCCCGAAGTACGGCGCGCTCAATGTCTTCCACCACCCCGACGGCGCCGCTCCGCGCTTCGGCTCGGCCTTCCTGCGGCTGCGCCCGGCGGTGCTGGAGCGCGCCACCTACACGTTCGGCGACAGCCACCGCGATCCGACCGAGTTCGGGACGATCGATGCTTTCTCAGCGGTACTGGCTGGGCTCGAACGGCACTGGGGTGCCTCGGTGCTGTCGGGGCCGCGGTCGCCGCGGCCCGGCCGCGCGCTCGACGACTACGTCGAGGCGCAGGTCCACGGCCCGGTCGACCTGGCCACCGACGTGGCGGCGCTGGTGCTCGACACCGCGTTCGCCGGCACGCCGTGCGCGTCGGCGGCTGTTTCGATGGCCGAACGGTACGGGGTGGCGGTGGAATGGCGGGAGGGCTTCCGGATCGCACCCCGCGACATTCCGCCCGACTTCCGCGGCCCCTCGGTTTGTGTATTGGCGGGGCATTTATGCGATTTGTATGAACGTGAGCTGGTCAACGCGGAGCTGATCGGGCGGGCCGCGCGGGCGGTGGCCGCGACGCCGGGAGAGTGGGCCCGGTGGGGCAGCTCTGCCGAGGCGCTGCAGCTGTTGAAGTACCTCTGGCACGTCCTCGTCGAATACGGTCACTAGGCTCTGACGTCGTGGCGAACAAGGTGGCGACGCAGGGCGGCCTGGTGGTCGTGGACAAGCCGGGCGGGATGACCTCGCACGACGTGGTGTCCCGGATGCGCCGGCTGGCCCGCACGCGGCGGGTCGGCCACGGCGGGACGCTCGACCCGATGGCGACGGGCGTGCTCATCGTGGGCGTGGAGAAGGCGACCCGCCTGCTCACCTACGTCATCGGCAGCACGAAGGAGTACCGCGCGACGATCCGCCTCGGCCAGGCGACGATCACCGACGACGCGGAGGGCGACGTCGTGTCCACTGTGGACGCCGCCGCGGTCACCGACGCCGACGTCCACGCCGGCCTGAGCCCGCTGCGCGGCGAGATCATGCAGGTCCCCAGCGCCGTCTCGGCGATCAAGATCAATGGGGTGCGCTCGTACCACCGGGTGCGCCAGGGCGAGGAGGTCGCGCTGGAGGCCCGGCCGGTGACCGTCTCGCGCCTCGACGTCCTGGCGATCCGCCGCTCGGAGGCCGTGGTCGACGTGGACGTGGACGTGGCCTGCTCCTCGGGCACCTACATCCGGGCGCTGGCCCGCGACCTCGGTACCACGCTCGGCGTCGGCGGCCACCTGACCGCGCTGCGCCGTACGGCCGTCGGCGCGTTCACGCTCGCGGAGGCCGTGTCGCTGGAGGAGCTGGCGGCGCGCGAGGACCCGGTGACGCTGCCGCTGGCCGACGCGGTGGCCCGCTCGTTCCCGCGCCGCGACGCCACTGAGGCGGAGGCGAAGGTCCTGTCGCACGGCGGTCCGCTGCCGGCGGTGGACATTGCGGGGCCGTACGCGGTCTTCGCCCCCGACGGCACCGTGCTCGCGATCGTGTCGGAGCGCGAGGGCCGGGCCCGCCCCGAGATCGTCCTGGTCCCGTAACCCCCGCGCCGCCGCCTCGCGCCGGGCGGGTGCGTGGGGCGGGCCGGGCTGGCGGGGTGGCCCGGGCGCAGCGTGGGGCGGGCGAGGTGCTGCGAGGGCGGTGGGGCGGGGCGGTCAGTGGTTAGGCGGGGACGTGGAGTGATAGGCGGCCGTGGGCTGGGCTTGCCAGCGCGTGCAGGGCCGCGAGGTCCGGGACGTCGAAGTCGGCGCCCGGCACCCCCCGCAGGCCGGCGACCAGGCTGCCGGCGGCCTTTCCCGCCCGTACACCGGCCGGAGCGTCTTCCACGACGAGCGTCGTGGCGGGGTCCACGCCCAGCTGGGCCGCCGCGGCCAGGTAACCCTCCGGGTCGGGCTTGGCCCGCTCGATCTCCGAGATGGTGACCAGCACGGCCGGCGGGGCGATGCCGGCGGCCGCCAGGCGGACCAGGGCGAGCGGCCGGTCCGACGAGGTCACGACCGCCCACGGCACGGCCCACGCGTCGAGTGCCCGCAGCAGGTCGTGGGCGCCGTGCGTGGCGACGACGCCGTCGACGTCCGCGCGCTCCAGGTCCAGCAGTGCCGCCGCGTCGGCCGCCTGCTCGTCCGGGCTCAGCCAGGGTGCCAGCTCGGGGATCGTCTCGCGGGCCGGCCGCCCGGGCGTGACCTGCATGACGTGGGCGTGGTCGACGCCGCGCAGCCGCGACCAGTGCAGCCAGGTCCGCGCCACGACCGCGTCCGAGTCGACGATCGTGCCGTCCATGTCGAAGAGCACCGCAGTGACGTCCGCCATGGGCGGATCATGCCCCGGCGCTAGGCTCGGTGGCATGCAGCGGTGGCGGGGAACACAGGCGGCGCCCGGTGGGTGGGGCCGGGCGGTCGCGACGATCGGCGTCTTCGACGGTGTGCACCGGGGGCACCAGCAGATCATCGAGCACACCGTGAAACGGGCCGGTGAGCTGGGCGTCCAGTCGGTCGTGATCACGTTCGACCCGCACCCGTCGGAGGTCGTCCGGCCGGGGTCGCACCCGGCGGTGCTGACCGAGCCGGCCCGCAAGGCCGAGCTGATCGAGGCGCTCGGCGTCGATGTGCTCTGCGTCATTCCCTTCACGGTGGAGTACAGCAGGCTGTCGCCGGAGGCGTTCGTCCACGACGCGCTGGTGGAGCACCTGCACACGGCGCTGATCGTGGTCGGCGAGAACTTCCGGTTCGGCCACAAGGCGGCCGGCGACGTGGACCTCCTGCGCCGGCTCGGGCGCACCTTCGGCTTCGGCGTGGAAGGAGCGCAGCTCGTGGCGGACGAGGGCACGGTGTTCTCCTCGACGTACATCCGCGCCTGCGTCGACGCCGGGGACGTCGTGGCGGCGTCCCGCGCGCTCGGCCGGCCGCACCGGCTGGAGGGTGTGGTGGTGCGCGGCGACCAGCGCGGCCGCGAGCTGGGCTTCCCGACCGCCAACCTGCTCACCCCGCCCAACGCGGCGGTCCCGGCCGACGGCATCTACGCGGCCTGGATGATGCGTGACCGCAGCCCCGAGCCGATGCCGGCCTCCGTCTCGATCGGGACGAACCCGACATTCGCCGGCAAGGAGCGCCGGGTGGAGGCATTCGTCCTCGATTTCCAGGGCGATCTTTACGGCGAGCGGGTGAGCCTGGATTTCGTCGCGCGGCTGCGGGAACAGCGCACCTACACCGCCATCGAGCCGCTCATCGCGCAGATCCAGGAGGACGTCGAGCAGACCAGACAGGTGCTCGGGAGATAGGTCTGTTAGCCTTGAGTTCACGCCGGGTGACCGGCGGGGGTCAGGCTGCCTGCACGACGCCGCGGGCACCCTCGACTCATCTTTCCGCAAAGACCCAGCCTTAAGGGAGAACATGGCGCTCGACTCTGCGCAGAAGACCGAGATCATGACGAAGTACGCGACGGCCGAGGGTGACACCGGTTCGCCCGAGGTGCAGGTCGCGATGCTGACCAAGCGGATCGCGGATCTGACGGAACACCTCAAGCTGCACAAGCACGACCACCACAGCCGGCGCGGCCTGCTGCTGCTGGTCGGACGTCGCCGCCGCCTGCTCAACTACCTGCAGCGCAGCGACATCGCCCGCTACCGCTCGCTGATCGAGCGGCTCGGCCTGCGGCGATAACGACGCACCGACGGGGGAGTGGCGACAATTCGCCACTCCCCCGTCCGGTAGTGACACACTGAAATGGAAGTGCCCGGCCGAGCGAGTCGGCGCACCGGTCCTCGGTAGTGGCTTCCGGGCTCAGCCCCGTGAGCTTCGATCGAAGACCGGCCGCGGACAGCTCCGCCAGGGCGCACCAGACGACCTGAAGGAGCTACAGGACAACATGACCGAGCAGAGCACTCTCGGTACTCACACCAGCACCGCGATCATCGACAACGGCCCGTTCGGCACCCGTGAGATCACCTTCTCGACGGGTCGCCTCGCGCGCCAGGCGGCGGGCTCCGCGCTCGCCCAGCTCGGTGAGACGGTGGTGCTGTCCGCCACGACGGCGGGCAAGCAGCCGAAGGACCAGTTCGACTTCTTCCCGCTGACGGTCGACGTCGAGGAGCGTATGTACGCGGCCGGGCGCATCCCCGGCTCGTTCTTCCGCCGCGAAGGCCGTCCGAGCGAGGACGCGATCCTCACCTGCCGTCTCATCGACCGCCCGCTGCGCCCCAGCTTCGTCAAGGGGCTGCGCAACGAGGTCCAGGTCGTCGAGACCGTGCTGGCGCTCGACCCGGCCCACCCCTACGACGTCGTCGCGATCAACGCGGCCTCGATGTCGACCAAGCTGTCCGGCCTGCCGTTCTCCGGCCCGATCGGCGCGACCCGCATGGCGCACGTCGACGGCCAGTGGGTGGCGTTCCCGACCGTCGAGGAGCTCGGCCGGGCCACGTTCGACATGGTCGTCGCCGGGCGGGTCCTGCCCGACGGCGACGTGGCGATCATGATGGTCGAGGCCGAGGCCACCGAGCACACCGTCGGCCTGGTCGCCGCCGGTGCCCCGGCGCCGACCGAGGAGGTCGTGGCGAGCGGCCTGGAGGCCTCGAAGCCCGCCATCCGCGAGCTGTGCCGGGCACAGTCCGAGCTGGCCGACGTCGCCGCCAAGCCGGTGCAGGAGTTCCCGGTCTTCCTCGACTACCAGCCCGACGCCTACGAGGCCGTCGCCGGTGCGGTGAAGGACGAGGTCGCCGAGGCCCTGCGCATCGCCTCCAAGGCGGAGCGCGAGGAGGCCCTCGACCGGGTCAAGGAGGCCGCGTTCGAGCGGGTCGCCGCCCAGTTCGAGGGGCGCGAGAAGGAGATCGGCGCCGCCCTGCGGTCGCTGACCAAGAACGAGGTCCGGGCCCGCGTCCTGCGCGAGCAGGTCCGCATCGACGGCCGCGGCCCGCGCGACATCCGGCCGCTGACCGCCGAGGTCCAGGTGCTGCCGCGCGTGCACGGCTCGGCGCTGTTCGAGCGGGGCGAGACGCAGATCCTCGGCGTCACCACGCTGAACATGCTGCGCATGGAGCAGACGCTCGACACGCTGGCGCCGGAGAAGTCCAAGCGCTACATGCACAACTACAACTTCCCGCCGTACTCGACCGGTGAGACCGGCCGGGTCGGTGCGCCGAAGCGGCGCGAGATCGGCCACGGCGCGCTCGCCGAGCGGGCCCTGATCCCGGTCCTCCCGGCCCGCGAGGAGTTCCCCTACGCGATCCGTCAGGTGTCCGAGGCCCTCGGCTCCAACGGCTCGACGAGCATGGGCTCGGTCTGCGCCTCCACCATGGCGCTGCTGTCCGCCGGTGTGCCGCTCAAGGCGCCGGTTGCCGGCATCGCGATGGGCCTGATCTCCGACGAGGTCGAGGGCAAGACGCAGTACGTGACGCTCACCGACATCCTCGGCGCCGAGGACGCGTTCGGCGACATGGACTTCAAGGTCGCCGGCACCCGCGACTTCGTGACCGCGCTCCAGCTGGACACCAAGCTCGACGGCATCCCGTCGGACGTGCTGGCCGGCGCCCTGCAGCAGGCCCACGACGCGCGGCACGTCATCCTCGACGTGATGGCCGAGGCGATCGAGTCGCCGGCCGGCATGAGCCAGTACGCGCCTCGCGTCACCACGGTCCGCATCCCGGTCGACAAGATCGGCATGGTGATCGGCCCGAAGGGCCAGACCATCAACGCGATCCAGGACGAGACCGGCGCCGAGATCAGCATCGAGGACGACGGCACGATCTACGTCGGCGCGACCGACGGCCCGTCGGCCGAGGCCGCGGTGGAGCGGATCAACGCGATCGCCAACCCGACCATGCCGAAGGTCGGCGACAAGTTCCTCGGCACCGTGGTGAAGACCGCCGCGTTCGGCGCCTTCATCTCGCTGCTGCCCGGCCGCGACGGCCTGCTGCACATCTCCAAGGTGGGCAACGGCAAGCGGGTCGACAAGGTCGAGGACTTCCTCAACGTCGGCGACAAGGTCGAGGTGCAGATCGCGGACATCGACAACCGCGGCAAGATCTACCTCGACAAGGTGCTGGCCGAGGGCGAGCAGCCGCCGGCGCCGGTCGAGGGCGGCGAGCGCCCGCCGGCGCGCGACCGCGGCGACCGTGGCCCGCGCGGCCGTGACCGGGGCGACCGTGGCCCGCGTCAGGCGTCCGCGCCGTCGTCCGAGGGCTCCTCGGACGCGTCGGGCCCGGACGAGGGCGGCGAAGGTGGCGAGGGCGGCGAGTTCCGTCGTCGGCGCAACCGGCACAGCTGACCCATGACGAGTCGAGCGTCGACCCAGACCCTGTCGGACGACCCTCTGGGTGGCACGGTGCGCCGCACCGTGCTGCCCAACGGGCTGCGCATCCTCACCGAGTCCATTCCGGCGATGCGCAGCGCGTCGTTCGGCGTCTGGGTCGGCATCGGCTCGCGGGACGAGACGCCCACCCTGTCGGGCGTCTCGCACTTCCTGGAGCACCTGCTCTTCAAGGGCACCAAGCGCCGCTCGGCGCTGGACATCTCCTCGCAGATCGAGGCCGTGGGCGGCGAGACCAACGCGTTCACGGCCAAGGAGTACACGTGCTACTACGCGCGCGTGCTCGACGCGGACCTGCCGCTCGCCATCGACGTGGTGTGCGACCTGGTGACCGACTCGGTGCTGGCCGATGCGGACGTCGAGACCGAGCGCGGCGTGATCCTCGAAGAGATCGCGATGCACGACGACGAGCCCGGTGACGAGGTCCACGACGTCTTCACCGAGGCCATCTACGGCAACCACCCGCTCGGCCGGCAGATCTCCGGCACGGTGTCGAGCATCTCGGCGCTGAGCCGCAAGCAGATCGACGGGTTCTACCGCCGGCGGTACCTGCCCTCGACCATGGTCGTGGCCGCCGCCGGCAACCTCGACCATGCGAAGGTCGTCCGGGCCGTGCGCGCCGCGTTCGACCGGGCCGGGTTCTCCGACGCCGCGGCCCCCGGCGAGCGCCGGTCCCGCACCACGCGCGTGCCGGCCCGCTCCGGGCAGGTCGTCGTGCGCAACAAGGACACCGAGCAGGCGCACCTCGTGCTGGGCTGCGTGGGCTATCCGCGCCAGCACGACAACCGCTTCGCGCTCGGCGCGCTCAACAACGTGCTCGGCGGCGGCATGTCCAGCCGGCTGTTCCAGCAGATCCGGGAGCAGCGCGGCCTGGCGTACTCGGTGTACTCGTTCACCTCGCAGTACAGCGACTCGGGTCTCTTCGGTGTCTACGCCGGCTGCGCGCCGGGAAAGGTCGAAGAGGTCCTCGACATCACCCGGGCCGAACTCGCCCGTGTCGCCGCCGACGGGGTGAGCGACGCCGAGGTCGATCGGGGCAAGGGCATGCTGAAGGGCGCCGTCGTGCTGGGCCTGGAGGACACCGGGTCGCGGATGAGCCGGCTCGGCAAGGGTGAGCTGCTGTACGACGAGATGCTCTCGGTCGACGACGTGCTCCGGCGGGTCGACGCGGTCACCCCGGAGATGGTCCGGGAGGTGGCCGCCGAGCTGCTGGCCCGGCCGATGTCCCTGGCCGTCATCGGCGAGTTCGACGATCAGGATTTCGCCGGCGCGTTGGGATAAGTTGTCCCGCGTGAGCGATGTTGAGCCGATCCGGGTCGCTGTGCTGGGCGCACGCGGCCGCATGGGGACCGAGACCTGCCGCGCCGTCGACGGTGCCGACGACCTCTCGCTGGTCGCGATGGTCGACGAGGGTGACTGGCTGTCCGGTGTGGCCGACGCCGGGGCCCAGGTGGTGGTCGACTTCACCAACCCCGGCACGGTGATGGAGAACCTGCGCTGGTGCATCGACCAGAACGTCCACGCGGTCGTCGGCACGTCGGGGTTCACCACCGAGCGCCTGGAGCAGGTGCGGGGCTGGCTCGAGCCGAAGCCGGAGCTCGGCGTCGTCATCGCGCCGAACTTCGCGATCGGCGCCGTGCTCATGATGGAGTTCGCGGCCCGCGCCGCGCGCTACTTCGAGTCGGTCGAGGTCGTCGAGATGCATCACCCGCAGAAGGTCGACGCGCCGAGCGGCACGGCCCTGCGCACCGCGCAGCTGATCGCCGAGGCCCGGTCCGCGGCCGGCCTGGCCGAGCCGCCGGACGCGACCAAAGAGGAGCTGCCCGGCGCCCGCGGCAGCGACGTGGAAGGCGTGCGGGTCCACTCGCTGCGCGCCTCGGGGCTGGTCGCCCACCAGGAGGTGCTCTTCGGCACCGCCGGCGAGACGCTGACGATCCGGCACGACTCGTTCGACCGCAAGTCGTTCATGCCGGGCGTGCTGCTGGCGGTCCGGGAGGTCGTCCGGCGGCCGGGGCTGACGGTCGGCCTGGGCACGCTGCTGGCTTAGCGTCACCTTTCGTGTTGCTTTGGTAGTCCTGTTGACGGACACGCTGTGTGACGCCGTTATGTCCTATTGGCGGCGTCCACATCGTGGGATCCGCAGGACCCGATTGCGTCGCAACACCATCACGTGGCGGTAACGGCGGGCTCTTCCGCGGTCTCGAGCGAGACGTGCCAGCGGACCTGCGGGACGAGCAGGTCATCAACATCGAGTGACCGGCTGACTCCGTCGGGGGCCCAGCCGGAACTCTCCAGAAATCGGGACGTAACACGGTCGTCAGCGAACGTCCATGCGAGTGCTGTCGTAAACCCGTCAGTGCGCCACAAATCGACACTAGCCGCCAGCAATCGGCTGCCGTGCCCGCGCCGCCCCCATCGGGGCTCGACCAGCAGGTCAGTGATCGCCGCCGCGCCACCCAAGGCCTTGTCAAGGACCGTGTGATCTTCATCGGGGGCGAGTGCGGTGTCATCTGCCGGACCTGACGCCACGAACCCCACGGCATATGATGACTCGGGTCCGGCTTCGGGTGACTCGCGTTGTTCGACCGCGACCAGGACCCGGTGTCGTGGTGACGGTGGTTGGGCGATTGCCTCCCGCCACCTGCGGGTAATCCAGTCCTCGTCAAGTTGGTCGAGGATGTGTTTGGGCAGGAGTCGCCGATACGCGACCCGCCAGGTCGTGAGTTGGATTCGCGTGATCTCGACGACGTCGTCGATTCGCGCCGGTCGGACGAACCCGAGCGTCATGTTGCAGCAGCCTACGGATTTTGTGTGAAGCGCCACGTGGCGGGGTAGCGCCGGGACGTCACAGTTGGACCCGGGCCACCGTTGAGGAACAGCAGCAGGTTAGCCAGCGAGTGAGTGGAGGGCAGCACAAGTGGCGGAGCGTGGACGAGTCGCCGTGTTGACGGCCGTCCGGCCCATCCTCCGGCGACCCGCCGTCAAGAAGGTGCTCATCGTCGCGGGCCTCTGGGCCGTGGTGTGGGCCTTCCTGTCGGTGGCAGCCGCGAGGAACGGGTATTTCGACCTCAAGGTCTACTACGGCGCCATGGACTACTGGGTCAACCGTGGTGGCGACATCTACGACTACCTGGTCCCCGGCACGCCGTACGGGTTCACATACCCGCCGTTCGCCGCGGCGCTCATGACGCCGATGGCGCTCATCGGCTGGCACGCCGCCATCGCGATCAGCGTGACGATGAACGTGCTCGCGCTCCTCGCGATCCTCACCTGGCTCGTCGGCCCGATCATCAAGCGTCAGGGCTGGCAGTTCTGGTTCTCGATCGCGATCGCGTTCGCCCTCGTCGCCGCGTTCGAGCCGGTGCGCGAGACGGTCAACTTCGGGCAGGTCAACATCCTGCTGCTCTTCCTGGTCGTCGGCGACGTGCTGCTGCTGGTCCGCGGCGGAAGCCGCCTGGGCGGCATCGGCATCGGCCTGGCGACCGCCATCAAGCTGACCCCGGGCGTCTTCATCATCTACCTGCTCGTGACCCGGCGCTGGCGGGCTGCCGCCGTGTCGGCCGCGACCGCCGCGACGGCGACCTGGGCCGCCGCGACGTTCGCGCCCGACGCCTCGCGCGTCTTCTGGACCGACGCGATGTGGAACACCGACCGGGTCGGCTCCTCCTCCTTCGTGTCCAACCAGGCGCTGAGCGGCCTCGTCGCGCGACTCTTCAACCCCGATCCGATGAAGCCGGTGTGGATGCTGCTGGTCCTCGTGGCGCTGGCGATCTGGGCGTGGCGGGTGCGCCGTGCGATCAAGGCCCGCGACGAGGTCGCCGGGCTGGCGCTCACCGGCCTCGTCGGCTGCATGGTCAGCCCGATCAGCTGGATCCACCACCTCGTGTGGGTGCTCCCGGCGATCGTGGTGCTGTTCGACTACGCCACCGACAGGTCGCTCGACCCGCGCCGCCGGCGCAACTTCGCGCTGTTCTTCGGCTTCTCGTTCCTGCTGCTGTGCAGCCGCACGCCGTGGGCCTTCCACGAGAAGTTCGACGGGCTGGGCCTCATCGGCAGCAATGCGTACATCCTGCTGATGATCGGGCTGCTCATCGGCCTGCCGATCCGGGAGCCCGCCGACGCGAGCACCGGCCCGGCCCGATCGGCGGACCCGGGCCAGTCGACCGGGCCGGCCGTCGAGGACGTGCCCGACCTCGTCGAGATCGACCGGAAGGTCAGCGCGGCGTTCGACGCCAAGGACGCCGGCGCGGCCGAGCGGCGACCACTCGTCGGCGCCTGAGTTCTCCAGTCGGCGGCCGTCCCTCCGGGGGCGGCCGCCGATTTTTGTCGTACCCCGGCGGTAGCCTGCGTGCGATGACCGAGACACTGTCGCTCACCCAGGCCCGGCGGATCGCCCTCGCCGCCCAGGGCTTCACCGACCGCGTCCCATCCGGCGAGCCGGAGCGGCGCCACCTGCGCAGGGTGGTGGCCCGCACCGGCCTGCTCCAGATCGACTCGGTCAACGTGGTCCAGCGCGCCCACTACTTACCCGCCTACAGCCGCCTCGGGCCCTACGACACCGACCTCCTCGACCGGCTGGCCTATCGGCGTCCGCGCGACCTGTTCGAGTACTGGGCACACGAGGCATCGCTGGTGCCGGTGCAGCTGCACCCGATGCTGCGCTGGCGGATGCGCTCCGGCGGGGCCTGGGGCCGCATGGTCCGCATCGCCCGCGAGCAGCCGGACCTGGTGCGCTGGGTGCTGGAGGAGATCCGGACCAAGGGGCCGATGACCGCCACCGAGGTCGAGGGCGACCTGGTCCAGCCGCGGCGCAAGGACAACTGGGGGTGGAACTGGTCGGACACCAAGACCGCGATCGAGTGGCTCTTCTACTCGGGCGAGGTGAGCGTCGCCCGGCGCAACTCGTCGTTCGCCCGGGTCTACGACGTCCCCGAGCGCATCCTGCCGGCCGAGGTGCTGGCCACGCCCGACCCGGAGCCCGCCGATGCCTACCGGGAGCTGGTCCGGGTCGCCGCCCGCGCGTTGGGCGTGTCGGCCGAGGCCGAGCTCCGCGACTACTTCCGGCTGCCGCTCGACGGCGCCCGCACCGCGATCGCCGAGCTGGTCGAGGCGGGGGAGCTGACGCCGGTGCGGGTCGAGGGCTGGGCCCCGCAGGCCTACCTGCACGCCGAGGCCCGCCTGCCCCGGCGGGTGGCGGCCGCGACCCTGGTCAGCCCGTTCGACCCGCTGATGTGGGAGCGGGCGCGGGTGCAGCGGCTGTTCGGCTTCAACTACCGCATCGAGATCTACGTCCCGCCGCTGCAGCGCCTGTATGGGTATTACGTCCTCCCCTTCCTCCTCGGCGACCGGCTGGTGGCCCGCGTCGACCTGAAGGCCGACCGCAAGGCGGGCGTGCTCCAGGTGCCGGCCGCCTGGATCGAGCCGCCGGCCGGGCGGGGTGCGCCGACCCCGGAGACGGTGGCCGAGGCCCTCGCCGCCGAGCTGCACCGGTTCGCCGGGTGGCTGGGACTGGCCGAGGTCGAGGCGCCGCAGCGCGGCGACTTCGCTGACCTTCTGACAAAGGCGCTGAGCTCGCCGGTGGTCGGCGCGGTGTAGCGTGAAGAGCGTGACGTCACCCCTCCCGGTTGCGCTCCCGGCGACGCAGGTCGGTGAAGCGCCGGTGCCGCCCGGTTCGGAGCAGGTGCCGCCCTATTACCACTTCGCCTTCCCGCCGCCGCCCAAGAGCCGGTTCCAGCGCCTGATCGACCGGCTGCCGGCCTGGACCGGGCCGGCCGGGGTCGGGGCGCTCATCGGCGGCGGCGTGGCCTACACGCTGCTCATGCGGCCGACGTCCGCCGGGGCGGCCGACACGCCCACCTGCATCGTCAAGCTGCTGACCGGGTTCGACTGCCCGGGCTGCGGCGGCACGCGCGCCGCGTGGTACATGCTGCACGGCGACATCCCGGCCGCCGCCCACCACCACGCGCCGCTGCTGTTCGCCGCGCCCTTCCTGGCGTATCTGTATGTGAGCTGGACGGTCAACAAGCTCAACCTCCCGTTCAAGCTGCCGCAGCTGCGCATCTCCAACGGGGCGATGATCGGGTTCCTGGTGGCGTGGCTCGCATTCTCGGTGCTGCGCAACCTCCCGTGGGCGCCCTTCACCTGGTTCTTCGTCTAGGCTCACCGAATGCTCTCCGTCAAAGCCATCGCCTGGACCCACTTCGAGCCCCCGGCGGACGTGCCGTGGGAGACCGATGCGGCGGGCGGCGAGGCGCTGGCCGAGTTCGCCGGGCGCGCCTGCTACCAGTCGTGGAGCAAGCCCAACCCCGCCACGGCCACCAACGCGGGGTATCTCCGCCACATCCTCGAGGTCGGCCACCTGAGCGTGCTCGAGCACGGGTCGGTGACGTTCTACCTCCAGGGCGTGTCGCGGTCGTTCACGCACGAGCTGATCCGGCACCGGCACTTCTCGTACTCGCAGCTGTCGCAGCGCTACGTGCCGGGGCGCGAGGCGGCGATGGTCGAGCCGGCGGTGATCGCCGAGGACCCGGCGCTGCACAAGACGTTCGTCGAGGCCACCGAGGCGGCCCAGCGTGCCTACAACGAGCTCCTGGAGGGGCTGGAGGCGAAGTTCGCCGACGTCGCCAACGGCACGTCGCGGCGCAAGCAGGCCCGGCAGGCCGCGCGGTCGCTGCTGCCGAACGCCGCCGAGACGCGGATCGTGGTCACCGGCAACTACCGCGCCTGGCGGCACTTCGTGACGATGCGCGCGACGGAGGCCGCCGACGTGGAGATCCGCGAGGTGGCGATCGCTTGTCTGCGCGAGCTTCAGCGCATTGCGCCGAGCGTGTTCGGCGACTTCACGATCAGCCCGCTGCCGGACGGCACCGAGGTGGCCGCCCCGCAGTTCAGTTGGGAATCTTGAGAAGATCGAACGAGAGGCGTCCGATAAGTTGTGCGTATGACACGCACCGGTTCCGTCCCCGGCCGACCCTTCGGGCGGCTGCTCAGCGCGATGGTCACGCCGTTCCGGGCTGACGGTTCGCTCGACGTCGACGGCGCCGCCCGCCTGGCCACCTACCTGGTCGACGAGCAGGAGCACGACGGCCTCGTCATCAACGGCACCACCGGCGAGTCGGCGACCACGTCCGACGCCGAGAAGGACCAGGTGCTGCGCGCGGTCGTCGAGGCCGTGGGCGACCGGGCCACCGTGATCGCCGGCGTGGGGACCAACGACACCGCGCACACGGTTGAGCTGGCGCGCGCCGCCGAGAAGGCGGGCGCCGACGGTCTCCTGGTCGTGACGCCGTATTACAACAAGCCGCCCCAGGCCGGCATCGTGCACCACTTCCAGAGCGTGGCGGACTCGTCGGGCCTGCCGGTCATGGTGTACGACATCCCGGGCCGCTCCGGCGTGCCGATCGAGACCGAGACCATGTGCCGGCTCGCGGAGCACGAGCGGATCATCGCGGTGAAGGACGCCAAGGGTGACCTCGGCGAGAGCGCGTGGGTGATCAAGCGGACGAACCTGGCGTACTACTCGGGCGAGGACAAGCTGACCCTGCCCCTGCTCTCGGTGGGCGCCGTCGGCGTTGTCGGGGTCCCGACGCACGTGTTCGGCCCCGAGACCAGGCGGATGATCCTGGCGCACGAGGCCGGTGACGTCGAGACGGCCCGTGAGCTGCACCTGAAGCTGCTTCCGGCGTTCTGCGGGTTCTTCCGCACGCAGGGCGTCATGCTGACGAAGGCGGCCCTGACCCTGCTCGGCCTGCCGGCCGGCCCGGTCCGCCCGCCGCTCGTCGCGGCGAATGCGGCGGAAGTCGGCCGGTTGCGAGAAGATTGCGCGGAGGCGGGTCGCACGATCGGCACCGCCGACCAGATGGCGCACCACAACGAACTCGGAGTGGCCCTATGACGGTGGCGCACGTCGAGCTCGATCCGCCGCCCCCACCGGGGCCTGACACCCTGCGGGTGACGCCGCTCGGTGGGCTGGGCGCGATCGGCCGGAACATGACGCTGCTCGAGCACGGCGGCAAGCTGCTGGTGATCGACTGCGGTGTGCTGTTCCCCGACGTCGAGCAGCCCGGCGTCGACCTCATCCTGCCGGACTTCTCCTCGATCCTCGACCGGCTCGACCAGGTTCAGGCGATCGTGTTGACGCACGGCCACGAGGACCACATCGGCGCGGTGCCGTATCTGCTGGCCCACAAGCCCGACATCCCGCTCGTGGGGTCGAAGTTCACCCTCGCCCTGGTCGAGGCGAAGCTGGCCGAGCGCCGCATCGAGCCGTACTCGCTGACCGTCAAGGAGGGCCAGGTCGAGCGGCTCGGCCCGTTCGAGTGCGAGTTCTTCGCGGTCAACCACTCGATCCCCGACGCGCTCGCGGTCGCGGTGACCACGACGGCCGGCACGCTGCTGCACACCGGCGACTTCAAGATGGACCAGCTGCCGCTCGACGGGCGGATCACCGACCTGGCCGGCTTCGCGCGGCTCGGCGCCCGGGGCGTCGACCTGCTGCTGTCCGACTCGACCAACGCGGAGATCCCCGGCTTCGTCACCCCGGAGCGGGAGATCGGCCCGGTCCTGGAGGGCATCTTCGGGCGCGCCACCGGCCGGATCATCGTCGCCTCCTTCGCCTCGCACGTGCACCGCGTGCAGCAGGTCTTCGACGCCGCCCACGCGCACGGCCGCAAGGTCGCGCTGATCGGCCGGTCGATGGTGCGCAACATGGGCATCGCCCGCGACCTCGGCCTGCTGCGCATCCCGGCCGGCCTGGTCGTGCCGATCGACGAGGCGATGAGCCTGCCGCCCGAGCGGGTCGTGCTGATGTCCACCGGGTCGCAGGGCGAGCCGATGAGCGCGCTCGGCCGCATGGCCAACGGCGACCACCGGCACATCGTCATCGGCGAGGGCGACACGATCGTGCTGGCCTCCTCCCTGGTGCCGGGCAACGAGACCGCGGTGTACCGGGTGATCAACCAGCTCTCGCGGGCCGGCGCGATCGTCGTGCACAAGGACGTGGCCAAGGTGCACGTCTCCGGCCACTCGCCCGCCGGCGAGCTGCTCTACCTGCTCAACGTCGTCAAGCCACGCAACTTCATGCCGGTGCACGGCGAGTGGCGCCACCTGCGCGCCCACGCCCAGCTGGCGCGCGAGGCCGGCGTGCCCGACGACCGGGTGGTGCTGTGCGAGGACGGCGACGTCGTCGACCTGGTCGACGGCAGGGCCGCCCTCGTCGGGCACATCCGCTCGCGGTACGTGTACGTCGACGGGCTGGCGATCGGTGACGTCGGCGAGTCGCTGCTCACCGAGCGCCGCATCCTCGGCGACGGCGGGTTCATCGCCGCGACCGTGGTCATCGACTCCGTCACCGGCAAGGTGGTGGCCGGCCCGACGGTGTCGGCGAAGGGCTTCTCCGACGACCCGGCCGTGTTCAACGCGGTGCTGCCGCTGGTCACCGAGGCGCTCAACAGGGCGGCCACGGACGGGATCACCGACCCCCACCAGCTCCAGCAGATCGTGCGCCGCACGGTCGGCCGCTGGGTCAACGAGGCGTACCGCAGGCGGCCGATGATCGTTCCCACGGTGGTCGAGGTGTAGGACCGTGTACCGGGCGCTGGCGACGACGGTGCTGGTGGTGCACTTCGCCTTCCTCGCGTACGTGATCCTCGGCGGGTTCGTCGCCTGGCGGTGGCCCAAGGCCTTCTGGCCGCACCTGGCGGCCGCCGCCTGGGGCCTCGCCGTGGTGTCGGTCCCGCTGACCTGCCCGCTGACCTACGTCGAGCACTGGGCCCGGCGCCGGGCGGGGGAGACGGGCGTCAGCCGGGGGTTCATCGACCAGTACATCGAGGGCGTGCTCTATCCCGAGCGGTATACGCACTTGTTGCAGGTCATGGTCGGTGTCCTCGTCGTCGGTTCGTACGTGGGCGTGTACGTGAGGTACAGAAACCGGCGGGACACGAAGCGCGGAACCAAAGAAATGTCGGAGCCCCCCGCTACGGTGTGACCATGGCGGGCCGCACCTCCCAGGCCGGCCGCGGCGGAGGCACGTCCAACGCACGCGGCGGTTCGAACACGCGTGCGACCGGCTCGGCGGCCAAGCGCACGCCGCCGCGTGCCCGCACCACCGCGGCGACGCCGGCCCGCACGCGGGCCGCCACCCCCCGGGTCACGCCCACGCCGGTGCGGCGCCGACGCGCGGGCGTCGTGGTCGCCACGCCGTTCGGCCTGCTCGGCCGGGGCATGATCGCGGTCTGGATGGGCCTCGCGCACGGCGTCGGCTGGGGCGCCCGCGCCATCGGCCGCCAGGCGGCCAACGCCCGCGACCTCGACCCCGAGCACCGCCGCGACGGCGCCGGCCTCGGGCTCATCGGCCTCGCGGTGCTGCTCACGGCCGCCCTGTGGTTCCAGGCGGCCGGGCCGGTCGGTCGCTGGCTCGCCGGGGTCTGCCACACGTTCATCGGCGCCACGTCGGCGGTGCTGCCGGTGCTGCTGCTCATCGCCGGCATCCGGGTGATGCGCTCCGGCGCCGAGGACGAGCACCGCGGGCGCGGCGTCGTCGGCTGGACCGCCCTCTCGATCGGCGTGACCGGCCTGATGCACCTGGCCGCGGACAGTCCCACCAAGCCGCAGCAGATGGACCGCGCGGGCGGCCTGCTCGGCCGGGCCGGCGGCGGGCTGCTGGAGATGGCCGTGACCGCCTGGGTCGCGGTGCCGCTGCTCCTGCTGCTGTCCGGCTTCGGGCTGCTGGTGGTCACGTCGACCCCGATCAGCCGCATCCCGCACCGCTGGCGCCAGCTGCGCGACCTCGCGCTGGGCCGGGTCGAGGACCCGGCGCTCGCCGGTGACGAGGAGGAGTTCGAGGAGCTCTACGACGAGCCCGAGCCGAAGCCGCGCCGCAGCACGGCCCGGCGCCGGCAGGGTTCGCTGCCGCACCCGCTCGACGACGACCCGGCCGACCCGCCGCCCGGCGTGCTGTTCGACCAGGCCGCGCCCGACCTGGAGCCCGACCCGGTCCACGACACGGTCGTGCTCGACCGGCTGCGGCCACCCGCCAAGCGCAAGAAGGTGAAGGAGCCGCCGGAGCACTCGCCGCTGCCGACGCGGGCCGAGCAGCTCGCGCTCACCGACGCCGACTACCGGCTGCCCCCGCCCACCCTGCTGGGCACGGGTGACGCGCCGCGCGGCCGGACGCGGGCCAACGACGAGGTGACGGCGGCGCTGCAGGGCGTTTTCGAGCAGTTCGGGGTCGACGCGCTGGTCACCGGCTTCACGCGGGGGCCGACCGTGACCCGGTATGAGGTGGAGATCGGCCACGGGGTCAAGGTCGAGCGGATCACGGCGCTGTCGCGCAACATCGCCTATGCGGTGAAGTCGCCGGACGTGCGGATCCAGAGCCCGATCCCGGGCAAGAGCGCGGTCGGTGTGGAGATCCCCAACTCCGACCGGGAGAACGTCTCGCTGGGCGACGTGCTGCGCTCGCGGCCGGCGGCGGCGGACCATCACCCGCTGGTGGTCGCGCTCGGCAAGGACATCGAGGGCGGCTTCGTGCTGGCCAACCTGGCCAAGATGCCGCACATCCTGATCGCCGGCGCGACCGGGGCGGGCAAGTCGTCGTGCCTCAACAGCCTGCTGGTGTCGCTGCTGACCCGGGCCACGCCCGACGAGGTGCGGCTGCTGCTGGTCGACCCGAAGCGGGTCGAGCTGACCAGCTACGAGGGCATTCCGCACCTGGTCACGCCCATCGTCACCAACCCGAAGAAGGCGGCCGACGCCCTCGAGTGGGTCGTGCGCGAGATGGACATGCGCTACGACGACCTCGCCGCGGCCGGCGTGCGGCACATCGACGACTACAACCGCAAGGTCCGCGCCGGGCAGATCACCGCGCCGCCGGGCAGCGAGCGGGTGATCCGGCCGTATCCGTATCTCCTGGTCGTGGTCGACGAGCTGGCCGACCTGATGATGGTCGCACCGCGCGACGTCGAGGACTCGATCGTGCGGATCACGCAGCTGGCCCGCGCGGCCGGCATCCACCTGGTGCTGGCCACCCAGCGCCCGTCGGTCGACGTCGTCACCGGCCTCATCAAGGCCAACGTGCCGTCGCGCCTGGCGTTCGCCACGTCCAGCCTGGCCGACTCCCGGGTCATCCTCGACCAGCCGGGCGCGGAGAAGCTGATCGGCCGCGGCGACGCGCTGTTCCTGCCGATGGGCGCCTCGAAGCCGATCCGCATCCAGGGCGCGTGGGTCTCCGAGACGGAGATCAGCGACGTGGTCAAGTTCTGCAAAGAGCAGCGCGAGCCGGAGTTCCGCCCCGACGTGCTGGTCAAGGCCGAGGAGGGCAAGAAGAAGGTCGACGAGGAGATCGGCGACGACCTCGAGCTCCTGCTGCAGGCCATCGAACTGGTCGTGACGAGCCAGTTCGGCTCCACGAGCATGCTGCAGCGCAAGCTGCGCGTGGGCTTCGCCAAGGCGGGCCGCCTGATGGACCTGATGGAGACCCGCGGCATCGTGGGGCCGTCGGAGGGTTCGAAGGCCCGCGACGTCCTCATCAAGCCCGACGAGCTCCCCGACGCCTTGGCGGCCCTGCGGGAAGACGAGGACGAGTAGCCGGCGCTTCGGTGCCGTCATGAGCAGCCCGTGGTGTGTGTTGAGTCTCAGGGTCGTGGGGTGGGGGCGTGCTCCGGGGCGTGGTTGGGTGATCCGACGGCAGTGAGGCGAGGGTGACCCGGGGCGGTTGACGCGGTGCTTGTGGCGTTTGTGCCGATCTGGGCGTTGACCGCGGTCGGGTTCCTCGCCGGGCGTACCAAGGTGCTGGGGGCAGGCGCCGTCGACGTGCTCGGGCGGTTCGTCTTCTACGTCGCGATGCCCGCCGCGCTGCTCGACACGCTTACGCGGCAGCCCATCGGCGGCGCCGCCGGGCCGGGGATCGCCGCGTTCGTCTGCGCCACAGTGGCCATGGGGGCGGTCGGGTTCTTCGCGGCGCGGTACGTGTTCAAGCGGCCCCTCGCGGAGCAGACCATCGCGGGCATGGCGTCGGGGTACGTCAACGCGGGGAACCTCGGGATTCCCGTCGCGGTGCAGGTGCTCGGCAACGCCTCGTTCATCGCCGTCGTGCTGCTCATCCAGACCGTGATCCTGACGCCGATCATCCTCAGCACGCTCGACTTCGCGCAGGCGGAGCATCCCGGTGGGCGGTGGCGGCGGCTGCTCACCGTGCCGTTGCGGAGCCCGGTGCTGCTGGCCTGCCTGTCCGGGGTCGTGCTCGGGAGCCTCGGCGTGCGGCTGCCGAAGCTCGTCGCCGACGTGGTGGGGCTGCTCGGGGACGCGGCGGTGCCGTCGGCGCTGGTGGCGCTCGGGCTGTCGCTGGTGCCGGCGCGGAGCCCGGACGCCGAGGCGCGCCGGCCGGTCGAGGTCGGGCTCGCCGTGCTGCTGAAGTCCTGCCTGCAGCCCGTCGTGTGCCTGGTCGTGGCCCGGTTCGGGTTCGGGCTCACCGGGGCCGACCTGCTCGCGGCGGTGCTCTGCTCGGCGCTGCCGACGGCGCAGAACACGTTCGTGTTCGCCCGGGCGTACGGCGTGGACGGGACCTATTCGCGCGACGTGATCGTGGCCTCGACCGCGGTGTCGATGGTGACCCTCACGGTTGCGGCCACGCTGCTGCAATAGTTGTCGGCGTGGAAGTCGAGTCGCTCGCGGTGCTGGGCGAGCCGCAGCGCCGCGCGGTGTACGAGCACGTGGCCGCCGCGGCCGCGCCGGTGAGCCGCGACGACGTCGCGGAGGCGCTCGGGATCGGGCGGAACCTGGCCGCGCACCATCTCGACAGGCTCGCCGAGGCCGGCCTGCTGGAGACCTCGTTCGCGCAGCGCTCCGGACCCAGGGCCGGGCGGCCTTCCAAGTTGTACCGCCGGGCGCCGCACGAGCTGTCGGTGAGCTTGCCGCCGCGCGGGTACCGCGTGCTCGCCGAGGTGTTCGCCGACGCGGTGGAGGAGGCCGGCGCCGAGCCGGCGCTGTACGCGGCGGCGCGCAAGCAGGGGTCGCGGCTGGCCGGCGAGGGCGGCACCGAGGAGGTGCTGCGGCGGCTGGGGTACGAGCCGTATGCGGACGGGGACGTCTGGCGACTGCGGAACTGCCCGTTCGACGGCGTCGCGCGGACCCACCCGGGGGTGGTGTGTGGCGCGAACCTGGCGTTGCTGGAGGGGGCACTCGGGCCACGGGTGCGCATCGACCCCCGGCCGGACGGCTGCTGCGTCGTGGTGGACCGGGATTAAAAACAATGGACGTTTGTTTTAGACTGCCCGCATGACCTCACACCTCGCGCAGCTCAACGTGGGCCGCATGATCGCGGCCAAGGACGACCCCCGGGTGGCCGGCTTCTACGGCGACCTCGACCGGATCAACGCCATCGCCGACGCGTCGCCCGGATTCGTGTGGCGCCTCGTCGACGACAGCGGCGCCGATGCGACGTCGTTGCGCCCGTTCGGCCCGGATGTCCTAGTCAACCTGTCGGTCTGGGAGAGCCTGGACGCCCTGCGCGAGTTCGCCTTCCGGAGCCCTCATCTGGACGTACTGCGGAGGCGCCGCGAGTGGTTCGAGCCCTTCGGCGACGTCTACGCGGTCCTCTGGTGGGTCCCGGCGGGGCACATCCCCACGACGGTCGAGGCAGGGGAGCGGCTCGACCTGCTGCGACGTGCCGGCGCGACGGCCGGCGCGTTCACCTTCCGCGACCCGTTCCCGGCTCCGGTCACGGCGGGTTAGGGCAGGATCCGCCCGGCAAATTGTCAGTCCCGGTCGGTACCCTCGACAGCATGTCCACCAACGCTGACCGTCGCGTAGCCCTGCTCACACTGGGCTGTGCCCGCAACGAGGTGGACTCCGAGGAGCTCGCCGCGCGCCTGGCCGAGGGCGGCTGGTCCGTCACCACCGACGGCACCGACGCCGACGTCGTGCTGGTCAACACCTGCGGGTTCGTGGCGAAGGCCAAGCAGGACTCGATCGACACGTTACTCGCGGCGGCCGACACCGGCGCCAAGGTGGTGGCGACCGGCTGCCTCGCCGAGCGCTATGGCGAGCAGCTGGCGGGCGAGCTGCCCGAGGCGCACGCGGTGCTCGGCTTCGACCACTACCCGGACATGGCGGCCCGGCTCGACGCGATCCTCGCCGGCGAGACCATCGCGTCGCACGCGCCCCGCGACCGGCGCACGCTGCTGCCGGTCACGCCCGTGCAGCGGCGGGCGGCGGCCGAGACCGTCGTCACGCCGGGGCACCTGCCGGCGCACCTGCGCGGCGTCATGCGGCAGCGGCTCGAGTCGGGGCCGGTCGCGCCGCTCAAGCTCGCGAGCGGCTGCGACCGGCGCTGCTCGTTCTGCGCGATCCCGTCGTTCCGCGGCGCCTTCGTGTCGCGCACGCCCGACGAGGTGCTCGCCGAGGCCGAGTGGCTGGCCCGCAGCGGCGTGCGCGAGCTGGTGCTGGTGAGCGAGAACTCGACGTCGTACGGCAAGGATCTGGGCGACCCGCGCCTCCTGGAGAAGCTGCTGCCCCAGCTGGCCGACGTCGACGGCATCGTGCGGGTGCGCGTCTCCTACCTCCAGCCGGCCGAGACCCGCCCCGGCCTGGTCGAGGCGATCGCGACCACGCCCGGCGTCGCGCCCTACTTCGACCTGTCGTTCCAGCACTCCAGCGAGCCGGTGCTGCGCCGCATGCGCCGGTTCGGCTCGACCGGGCGCTTCCTGGAGCTGCTGCAGAGCGTGCGGCAGTTCGACCCCGAGGCGGGCGCCCGCAGCAACGTCATCGTCGGGTTCCCCGGCGAGACGCGGGCCGACGTCGACGAGCTCGCGCGGTTCCTGACCGAGGCGCGGCTCGACGCGGTCGGCGTGTTCGACTACAGCGACGAGGACGGCACCGAGGCGGCCGGCCTGCCGGACAAGGTCTCCGCCGGCACGATCAAGAAGCGGTACGACTGGATGAGCGCCCTCGCGGAGGAGCTGTGCGCGCAGCGCGCCGGCGACCGGGTGGGGTCGATCGTCGAGGTGCTCGTCGACCAGATCGAGGACGGCGAGGTGGAGGGCCGGGCCGCGCACCAGGCGCCCGAGGTCGACGGCTCGACCACGCTCGTGGCCGGCGCCGGGCTGGACCCGGCCGTGCTGCGCCCC
>NZ_JBEXCY010000015.1:0-106016 GCF_040605515.1 Dactylosporangium sp. NPDC005572
CGGCGCTGCTCGCCCGCGACCGCGGCGGCCCCGCGCTGGCCTTCCAGCTGCTCTCGCAGCCGGTCCTCGACGACCGCCTCGGCACCGCGTCGATGCGCGCGGGCGCGGACGCCGCCGTGTTCAACCGCTCCGACGCGGCGACCTGCTGGTCCCACTATCTGCGCGGTCTGGACGGCGCTCCGGTACCGGTGTACGCCGCGCCGCTGCGGGCCACCGACCTGAGCGGCGTCGCCCCCGCGTACGTCCTCGCCGCCGGCCTGGACTGCCTGCGCGACGAGGCGGTCGCGTACGCCCTGGCCATGCAGCGCGACGGCGTCCCGGTCGAGCTGCACGTCGTCCCCGGCGTGCCGCACGGCTTCGGCGCGGTGGCGCCCAGGGCCCGGGTGAGCCGGGCCGCCGTCGCCGAGTACGTGTCCGTGCTGCGCGCCGCACTGCACCGAGGGGAGCCGACGTGATCGAGCCGAACAACTGGGGCCGCTGGGGTCCGGACGACGAGCGCGGCACCCTGAACCTGCTGACCCCGGAGGTGGTGCTGGCGGCGACGCGCAGCGTCCGTCAGGGCCGGGTGGTGAGCCTGGCGCTGCCGATCCGCGGCTCGACGTCAAGCCCGGCCCGCCTGGGCGTGCCCCACCTCCCGGGCCGCCCGCTGCCGCAGCACTTCATGTCGGTGGACGGCGGCGACTACGCGGCCGGCACCCGCCCGATCGGCCCCGGCCTGTGCGTCTGCGACGACGCGCTGGTGGTCTCCCCGCACGGCACGACGACGCACCTGGACGCCCTGTGCCACATGTGGACGGGCGACCAGCTCTACAACGGCCACGCCGCGTCCCGCGTCCGCAGCTACGGCGCGACCCGCTGCGGTATCGACAAGGCGGGCGGCATCGTCACCCGCGGCGTCTTCCTGGACGTGGCCGCCCGCCTCGGCGTGCCCCACCTGGACGGCGGCTTCCGCATCGGCGCCGACCACCTCGAAGCGTGCGGCGCGCAGCTCCGCCCGGGCGACGCGGTGGTCATCCGCACCGGCTGGCCACTGGTCCACGAGTCGGACCCGTCCAGCTACGCCCACCCGCAGCCCGGCCTGTCCTACGAGGCCGGCCTGTGGCTGGCCGAGCGCGACGTGGCCCTGGTGGCCATGGACAACGCCGCGATCGCGGCCCTGGACGACCACGGCCGCTGCACGGAGCCCCTGGAGGAGGACCTGCACCTGCTGTTCCTCTGGCGCCACGGCATCCACCTGCTGGAGATGCTCTGGCTGGAGGAGCTGCACGCGCTGGCCGCGACGGACTTCCTGTTCACGCTGGCCCCACTGACCATCGAGGGCGGCACGGCGAGCCCGGTCAACCCCCTCGCCGTCCTCTAGCCGACCGTACAGCGGATGCGTACCACCGGTCGCCGCCGATAGGTTGGCCGGATGCAGATCTCGGTCGATGATCGTGAGCGCCTCGACGATCTCTGGTCGCTGCAGGAGTGGCTCGGCCACGAGCCCGACCTCGCCGGCGCCGTCCGCCTGACCACGGCCCGCCCGGAGGGCCACGAGCTCGGCGCCGCGGACGTGCTCAGCGTGGCCGTCGGGAGCGGCGGGGCGATCGCGGTGCTCGCCGCGTCGCTGCGCGCCTGGTTCGCGCAGCCGCGCCGCTCGGACGTCAAGCTCACCCTCTCCCGCGGCGACACCCGGATCGAACTGGACGCCAAGCGGGTCGCCGACGTGGCGGAGGTGATCCGCGCGCTCAGCGAGCTCGAGAACGGCGGCGACCGCGGTGTCCCTGCCTGACCCGCGACGCTCCCGGGCGGTGCTGATCGGCACCAGCCGGTACGCGCACGACGACCTGCCGGACCAGCCCGTCGTGCGCAACAACCTCACCGACCTCGCCGCGGTCCTGACCGACCCCGAGTTCGGCGTGCTTCCGGCCGAGCACTGCATGGTGGTCCACGACGAGACCAACCTGACCTTCATCGGCCGGCAACTGCGGTCGGCGGCGAGCGCCGCGACCGACCTGCTGCTGGTCTACTACGCCGGCCACGGCTGCCTGCACCCGCGACTGCACACCCTCCACCTGGCGCTGCCCGAGACGGACCCCGACGACCTCGGCTTCAGCGCCGTCGCCATCGACGTGCTGAAGGACTCGATCGCCCGCAGCCCCGCCCGGAGCAAAGTGCTGATCATCGACTCGTGCTTCTCGGGCCGTGCTTTCACCGGTCACCTGGCCAGCACCGCAGACCGCGTCCGGGCACAGATCGCGGTGCGGGGCACCTACACGTTCGCGTCAGCGGCCGGCAACACCGCTGCGGTGGTCATGCCTGGCGAGCGGCACACGGCGTTCACCGGCCGCCTGCTGCGGCTGCTGCGCCACGGCGTGCCCGACGGTCCGGCCGAGCTTGATCTTGAACTGCTCTACGGTCGCATCGACCAGCTGATGCTGGCCGAGTCCCTGCCCCGTCCGGAGCGGTTCGTCGTCGGTGACATCGGGCGGCTGGTACTGGCCGGCAACCGCGCCTACGTGCCCGAACCCCCGCCGGGCAGCGACGCCGAGCGACCGGACGTGGGCCTGCGGTGGGCGGTGTTCACCAGAGCGCCCGGGACCATGTCGGACTACGGTGTGGTCGCGTCCGGCGCCGACCTGCCCGGCGACCTCGCGGCCACGATCCGGGACCACCTCGGCGGGGTGCCCGACCCCGGCGCGTTCGGCCAGGCCGGCGCGCTGCCGTGGATCAGTTTCAGCGGCTGCACCGCGGTCGACGGCGAGCCGCTGCTGGCGGTGGCGGTGACGACGGCGTCCGACGCCCGCGACGGCCTCGGCCGGGTGATCACGGCGACCCGGTTCTACGCCCTGCCGTGGCAGACGGCCGCCGACACCGGCCTGACCTGGACCGGCCTGTACCGCACGATCCGCGACATCCGCTTCGCCGACGTCGACGCGGCGCCCGCGGAGCTGGACGCGCACGACCGGGTCGCGGTCCCGCTGCACCGGATGGCGCCGCCGGTCCTGTCCGAGTCCGACCTGTCGAGGTGGGCGACGGTCGCGGCGGCGATCGTCGACGGCCGGTCCGTCGTGATCGTGGTCGACGCACTGGACCCGCCGTCCGTCGACGAGCGACTCCGGCTGCTCGACGCGATCGGTGCGCTGATGCCGTACGGCTCCCGGGCCCGCCTCCGCGCCGGCACCTGGGCCGACCATCGGGCCCAGCACCGCCTGCAGCTCCACTTCGGCCTGCGGGCCGGGCCCGGCCAGATCGCGGTGGCCTGGCATGACGACGAGTTCGAGATCCCCGTCGGCCCCCGGGGACGCATGCACCTGGACCGGCTCCGGGCGATGCGCGCCGCGGGCGCCACGGCGGCCGACCTCGTCGCCGAGCTGGCCGGGCAGCGCGAGTTCCGCGACGTCGCCCTCCCGGTGGCGCAACCGGCACCGCCGCCTCAGGACGAAGCGCACGACGAAGCGCACGACGAAGCGCCGCCCGTCGCACCGTCGTTGTCGCTGGCAGCCGACCCCGGTCCGTCGGCGCCCTCCCATCGTCGGACGGCCGTGACGCCGGGGGAGACCGCGGCACTCGTCGCGGACGTGACGCTGGCGTCGATCCGCAACGGCTTCGCCGCCGCCCTGCTGGCGGCGGTGGGCCTGCTGGTCTTCTCGTTCGGCATCGGCTCGGCCAGCGGCACCGCGGTGCTCACCGGACTCGGGCTGCTCGCCGGCGCGGTGCTGATGACCGTCGTCGTCAACGCCGTCAAGCGGGCCCGGGCCCGACGACGGTTCGTGGCCGGCACCGCGTTCGTGATGGACGTGACCCCGCAGCCCACGGTTGACGCGGTGTTCGCTCGCTGTCAGCTCCAGTTGGTGGTCAACGCACCCGGAGTCGCCGCGGTCGCCGTTCGCGTGCGGGACCCACGGGTGCCCGTCGACAGGTGGCCCGAGGTGGGTGCGCAACTCCCGGTCCTTGTACGGCAGGGTGACCCGCGGAGGGTCCTGGTCATGTGGGATCGCGTGCAGACCCACGACGAGGCCGCCGCCTCCTGACGGTTGAACGACGAGCGTCTATTGACAGGAACCCTTACAGCTTCGTAGCGTGAGAGCGCTCTCGCGGACCTGCCCTCCTCGTCCGCAGGGCTTGCTCTCGCGTGCCGGAGAGCGATTTCTGGGCCCGGGTCCGCCAGCCCGCGCCCGTCCGCCAACGACCTCGAAAGTGAGGTGCCCCCGTCATGCATCGTCTTCGCAGGGTGCTCCGCCGGGTCGCGGCGCTTGTCGTCGCGATACCCGCCGCCCTGGTCGTCGCCGGCACGCCGGCGCAGGCCATCGGGCCCAACCCGCTACCCGTCACCGTCACCAACAGCACCGGCCGCGGGGAAGCGGTCTTCCTCTACGTCATCGGCATCAACCTGGCCACCGGGCGGCTCGGCTACGTCAACTCCGCGGGCACCTTCATCGCCTGGAGCGGCGGCGCCATCCCGCCCGCGCCGGCTCCCGACGTCTCGATCGCCGGGCCCGGCAACGGCGGCAGCACGACGATCCGGTTCCCGCGCGGGTTCTCCGGCCGGGTGTACTTCTCGTTCGGAGAGCGGATCAAGTTCTTCCTGACGCCCGACGGCCTGGTCCAGCCGGCGCCGTGGGCGGCCGGCGACGCCAACCAGAACATCCTGTTCGACTGGAGCGAGTTCACCTACAACGACGCCGGCCTGTGGCTCAACAGCTCGCAGGTCGACATGTTCGCGATCCCGCACGCCGTCACCGTGACCGGCGCGAACGGCGTCACGAAGCGGACCGGCGACGTCGTCGCCAACGGGCGCACGAACGTCATCAACTCCATCAAGGCGCAGTCCGGGTGGGCGAACACCGTCGACACCCGGGCCGACGGCACCGTCCTGCGGGTGCTCGCGCCGGGCAAGGCGGCCGGCGCCGGCCGGTTCAGCGCCACCTACCTCGACTCGTACATCACGAGCGCCTGGAACGCCTACACGACCAAGACCCTGACCGTGGTGCCGTTCGCCGACCAGCCGAACACGCGGTACTTCGGACGCACCAGCGGCAACGTCATGACCTTCACCAACTCGTCGGGCGCGGTGGTGGCCCAGTTCAACAAGCCCTCCAGCGCCAACGTGTGGGGGTGCGACGGCAACCTGGCCGCGCCCAACGACCTCGTCGTCGGGCCGATCTCCCGCACCCTCTGCGCCGCGCTCAACCGGGGCACGCTGGGCACCATCGACACCCAGCCGAGCCTGAACGCGGCCGACTTCTACAAGAGCAACCCGACCAACCAGTACGCGAAGATCATCCACGCGAACATGACCGACGGGAAGGCGTACGCGTTCGCGTTCGACGACGTGGGCGCGTTCGAGTCGCTGGTCAACGACGGTGACCCGCGCTCGGCATCGATCATCCTCAGCCCGTTCACGGGCGGCGGCGGTGGCGGCGGCGGTGGCGGCCAGCCGGGCGCGAAGGCCCTGGTCAACGCCAACGGTCCATGCCTGGACGTGCGCTCCAGTGGTACCGCGAACGGCACGCCCGTGCAGATCTACACCTGCAACGGCACCGGGGCCCAGCAGTGGACCTACGTCGAGGCCGGCAGCACGCTGCGGGCGCTCGGCAAGTGCCTCGACATCCCGAACGGCGCCACGGCGAACGGCACGAAGCTGCAGCTGTGGGACTGCAACGCCACCGGCGCGCAGGTGTTCGTCAAACGGGCCGACGGCTCGTTCTACAACCCGCAGGCCAACCGCTGCCTCGACGTCCCGAGCGGCTCGACGACGCCGGGCACCCAGGTGCAGATCTGGGACTGCAACGGCAGCAACGCCCAGCGCTGGACCCTGCTGACGTAGCCACCACCGCCGCGGCTCACAACCGCGGGTCCGGCGGCACCGGCCCGCCACGCCGGTGCCGCCGGACATAGGTGTACCCCTCGGGCAGCGCCCGCTCGACGACCTCGAAGGTGCGGACCGCCTGCCGGTGCAGTTCGACCTGCTCCGCCGACGCCTGCGCACCCGGCTGCAGCCGCCGGACGAACCCGGCCACCAGGTGGGAGCGCCGAGGCCCGGCGGGTAGGCCCGGGTCCGGGAGCTGCGTGGACGCGCTGGTCTCGAGCCGTGGCAGGTACTGCAGCAGCGGCGTGCGGAGGTGCCCCGGCCGGGCCGGAAGCCAGGGCCGGCCGTACGCGTCGGTGCCGCCGTCGACCCGGCGCACCCGGCCGTCCCGGAGCAGTTCGTCGATCGCCCGCCCCACGCCGGCCAGCCGCCGCTGCGGCATGCCGAGGCGGGCACAGTCACGGATCAGGGCGTCCTCGGCGAGCGTCGCGCTGCCGTCGATCGCCAGGTACCCGACCGTCCGCAGCGTCCGCAGCACCCAGCCGGTCACCGGAAGCTCCTGGCCGGCGCCCGGCGCGCCGTCCCGGGTCACCACCCGGACGTCATAGCGATGCTGGTAGACCACGTCGTCGACCCGCTCCGGCTGCGGCAGCCGGGCGGTCTGCGCGGTGACGACGTCGGTGTCGGTGCGCCACTTGAACGTCACGAGGACGCCGGGCCGAAGGTCCGGTGGCCAGACCACGCCGGTCAGCTCCAGCTCGCCGCCGCGGCGGCGGCGCAGCGTCACGTCGTGCGCCGGCGGACGCGCGGTGTCGCCCTGGTGCTCGACGCGCAGCCGCAGCCGCCGGCCGGGCTGGATCGGCACCGGCATTCCGGCCGGGACGGAGCACCATCCGCCGTCGAGGTGGACGCTGCGCACCGCCGTCTGCCAGACGACAACCGGGTGGCCGAGCGCGTCACGGCGGCTGTTGCCGAGCAGCCAGGCGTGGTCGTCGTCCTCGGCCGGAGCGGTCAGCCGCGGGCCGGCGCCGCGGATGAGGTCCTGCGCGATCCGGTCGGCCAGCGCCTGAACCTGCTTCCCGCCGCCCTTGCCGCCACCGGCCCGCAACGCCAGCTGGGCGAGGTCGGCGGCGGCGCTCGCACCCCGGTGCGGCTCGGGGCAGCCGTCAGCCCTGACGCTCACCTGCCGGCGGTGGGCCGGGAGCTGCGCGAGCATGGCGGTCGCCCGCTCCGGCAGCGTGACGCCGGCCGGTGGTGCGCCGGTGTCGAGCACCGCCTGGACCACAGCGACGGCTGCAGTGTCGCGGCACGTCACGTGTACCCACGTGCCGCCGTCGGCGAGATCCAGCGCCGCCCGGCAGATGACCTGGACCGCGCCGTCAAGCTCGCCGGCGACGGCGTCGGTGCCTGTCCGCAGCTCGCCGTCGGCGGTGACCCAGGCGAAGCCGGACACCCGCCCGCCCGAGGCGGTCCGGGACTCGGCGGCCACCAGCGCGTGGGCCCGGCCGGCCGGAAGCCGATCCACGGTCGCCGCGCACGCGAACGGCTCCTCCTGCAAGGACGAGGACGGGGGTGAGGGCGAGGCCTTGGGCGCGGTCCGGGCCTGCGCCGGTGCCACGGTGCCGGTCGCGCCGACCGTGGCCGCGATCCGGTCGACGCAGTGCCGGCACCGCACCGGCGTCTTCGCGTGCGGGCAGGTCGCCCGGTGCGCCGCGCATGCCGCCGTGACCATGCGGGCCAGCACCGGATCGTCGTCGGCCAGCGCCTGGAAGGCCTCGTTGCCGCAGTCGGCGCGCAGCTGCTCCATCGGCAACTGGTGGCCGAACCGCATGAACTGTATCCGCAGCTCGTCGGCGGCGATCGTCGCCGCGGTGGACGCGGCGGCGGCGCGGGCGTGCGCCACGGCGGCGGAGGCCAGGCGCCTGCGCTGCGCTGCCGTCCGGGCCTCGGGCCGGGTCTCGGTCACCTCCCGCTCGACGTCGCGGAGCGTACGCCGCAGCCAGGCAGACACGCTGCCGATGGCGGTGTTCCACCGTTCGGCTACCGCCGCATGTGACAGGCCCGGACGCTGGGCCGTGCCGGCGGCGTCGGCGGCGACCGCGATGCGGAACGCGTCGTCGTCGAGCTGGCGCAGGTGGCGGACCTCCACCGTGAGCAACTGCTCTCCGACGCGCTGCCCGGCGTCGAGCGTCGCGAGCCAGGACCAGTACCGCTGCACCGGGACGTCGAGCGCGTCCGCGGGCAGGCCGCGCCGCTGCAGCGCGGCGCGCAGCCGCTCGTCGAACGGCGCACGCGCGACGTGTCGCAGCACCCTGGCGGCGAGATGATCGGGCGCCTCGCGCGGACGGAGCGCTTGCCGCTCCTGCCGCTGGCGCAGGACGCCGAGCCGGAGCCGAACCGCCCGGCGCTGGGCCGCGGCCCACTGCGCCACGCGGTGCAACCCGTCCACGTCGCTGGTGCCGAACAGCGCCGCCGCCCTGAGTTCCCCGGCGACGACCAGCTCGAGGTACCGCAGCCCCACGATCATCGCCTCGGGCCGGTCGGCGAGCGTCCCGGGCGCCGGCTGCGAGCCCTCGGCGTGGGCCCGCAGCAGCCCGCCGACGGCCTCGGTGTCATGGTGATACGGCTCGCCGGCCGGCCGCGCAGCGGCGAAGCACGGATCGCACACGAGCATCAGCCAGTTGCCGCCAGCGGCATTGACCCGGTTCGAGTCGACCTCGCGGCCGCACCGCCAGCAGGTGTACTCGAGGGACCGCGTCAGCAGGTGCCGATGCCACGGCTCCGGCGCCGGGAAGCTGGTCTTGACGCGATGTCCGGCAGGCATGGCGAACGACACCGATGGATCGTAAAGCAGCAGGCCAGACCGGTCGCCCGGCCGACCGGACAACCTTGGAAGCCCGGTGAGTCGGCCCGGACAACCGGCGAACTTCGAACGTTCGGGTGAGATATACCGCGTAACGGGCCGGATAGTGTCAGGGCCGTGACGTGGGCGGCCCGGCTCTACGTGCTGGCCACGGCCGCTGTTGCCGCCGTGGGCACGGCCTGGACCGTCGTGGGTGTCGGCACTGAGGCATTCGCATACGTCTTCGTCCCGGTCGGTGGGGCCTTCGCGACCGCCGCGGTCCATCACCTGCTCCGCCGGGGCACCCTCGACCCCGTCGCCCGCCGGTTCTGGCGGGCGCTGCTCGTCGCGTTCGGGGCGATGACCGTGGGCTACGGCTGGCTGGCGGCCGACATGCTCACGCACGCGGCCCAGGCCCGCACCCGCAGCATGCCGGTGCCGGCCGCGGCGTGTGTGGCCATCGGGTTCGGCATCGCCATCTGGGCGGTCGCCCGGGTGCCGGTCGTCCCGGCCGAGCGGACCGACCGCCGGCGCATCGTGCTCGACCGCGTCATCGCCTTCCTCGGCTGCTCGGCGGTCCTGTGGTACCTCGGGCTGGCCCCGATGCTGTCGGCCCGCGAGCCGTGGAGCCGGCAGGCGATGGTGCTGGTCGGGCTGGCCTTCCTGGTCGCCGTCGGCGCCGCGACCAAGGTGTCCTACGTGGCCGGCGGCCCGGTCGACCGGGTGGCGCTGCGCTGCGTCGCCGCCGCCGGTGGCATCACCGCCGGGCTGGTCGCCGTGCTCGGGGTCTGGTTCGGCTACGACGCCGGCGTGCCCACCGCGGCCGTCGTGATGCCGCTCGCCCCGGTGCTGGCCACGATCGGCGTCGCGGCGCAGTGGCGCGGCAGCCGCGACCCGGCCCGCGCCGGCGAGCTGCTGCCCTACCTGGCCGTGGCGGCGGCCGACGTGCCGCTGCTCGCGATCGCGTTCGGTGCACCGCCGCGCTGGCCGGGCCGGGTGGCCGTGATCGCGGCCGTGGTGGTCACCGCCCTCGTCACCCTGCGGCAGTTCATCGCGTACCGGGAGAACGCCCGGCTGCTGGCCAACACGCGCCGGCAGGAGGAGCGCCTGCAGTACGAGGTGAGCCACGACGGCCTCACCGGGCTGGCCAACCGGGCGCTGTTCCGCGAACGGCTCGCGACCGCCCTCGCCGGAAGCGGCCGGGCCGCGGTGCTGCTCGTCGACCTCGACGACTTCAAGGCCGTCAACGACCTGCTCGGCCACGGCGTCGGCGACCGGCTGCTCGTCTCGGTCGCGCAGCTGCTGCGGGCCGAGACCGGCGACGACGGCCTGCCGGTGCGGGTCGGCGGCGACGAGTTCGCCGTGCTGCTCACCGGCGACGCGGCCGACCCGGCGGAGCTGGCCGGCCGGCTGCTGGCCGCGCTCGGCCGGCCGATCAGCGAGCACCGCCTGCTGGTGCAGGCCAGCATCGGCATCGCGGTCGCCGGCCCGCACCGGCCCGGCGCCACCGTCGACTCGGTCCTGCGCGACGCCGACATCGCGATGTACACGGCCAAGCAGCGCGGCAAGGCGGGGTTCGTGCGGTACGAGGACGGCCTCGGTGAACCCGTCCTGGCCCACATGCAGCTCGGCGCCGAGCTGCGCCGGGCCCTCGACGACGGCGAGCTCGAGGTGATGTACCAGCCGATCCTGCGCCTCGACGACGGCCGGGTGGCCGGCGTGGAGGCGCTGGTCCGCTGGCAGCACCCGGCGCGCGGCGCCGTCCGCCCGGCCGAGTTCATCCCGGCGGCCGAGCAGACCGGCCTCATCGTGCCGCTGGGCCGGTTCGTGCTGCGCGAGGCCTGCCGCCAGGCGGCCGCGTGGGCGGCCGAGTTCGGGCCGGACGCGCTGCCCGAGACCGGGGTGAACGTGTCGGCGCGGCAGCTGCACGACCCCGACTTCGTCGCCGACGTCGCCGCCGCGCTCGCCGACAGCGGGCTGCCCTGCGAGCGGCTGGTGCTGGAGGTGACCGAGTCGGCGGTCCTGCGCGGCCAGCAGGTCTCCCGGACGCTGTACGAGCTCGACCGCCTGGGCATCCGCCTGGCCCTGGACGACTTCGGTACCGGCGAGTCGTCGCTGAGCCTGCTGCGGTCGTTCCCGGCCGCGATCGTCAAGCTGGATAAGTCGTTCGTCGACGGCATCGAGATCGACGACGGCCGCCCGGCCGCCGCCGACGCCCGGCGGGCGGTGGCCCGCGCGGTCATCCAGCTCGCCCACGCGCTCGGGCTGGAGACCGTCGCCGAGGGCGTGGAGAGCCCGGAGCAGGCGGCCGTGCTCCGGGAGCTCGGCTACACGCTGGGCCAGGGGTACCACCTGGCCCAGCCGATGACCGCGGAGGAGGTCTCGCGCCTCCTACACGATCGGGTAGCCGCCCCCGCCGTGGGCCTCGTCGAGGGCGTCGTAGTCGGGAGTGAAGCCGCGTCTCGGTAGCGAGTCGGCGAAGACGACGTGGCTCGGCTTTTTGTACGAGGCGATCTGCTCGCGCACGTGGGCGACGACGTCCTCGGCGGTGAGTGCCGGGTCGGTCGCGACCACGATGGCCTTCACGGTCTGGCCCCACCGCTCGTCGGGCACGCCGATGACGGCGGCCTCCCTGATGCCGGGATGCGTGGCGAGCGCGCGCTCCACCTCGGCCGGGTAGACGTTCTCGCCGCCCGACTTGATCATGCGCAGCTTCGGACCGATGAACGTGATCGTGCCGTCGGTCTCGCGGCGGGCGAGATCGCCGGTGTGGTGCCAGCCGCCGGCCTGCTTCGCCGCGTTGAGCTCGGGGCGGTTCCAGTACCCGCTGAACATGATCGGGCCGCGGGCGACCATCTCGCCGACCTCACCGGCCGGCAGCTCGGCGCCCCCGGCATCGACGATGCGGACCTGCGCGAACGGCGACGGGCGGCCGTGCGAGCCGAGCGCGCCGAGGCCCAGGCCGGTGAACGTGAGCATCCCGGCCACCTCGGACTGGCCGTAGCCGCCGAGGGCGCGGCCCCACGGGCTCTCGTCGACGGTGATCATCGCGTTCCAGGCGTCGCTGCCGGCGCTGAAGTGCAGGCTCGACAGGTCGTGCCGGGACTTGCCGTCCTCGCCGGTGTTCGCCTCGACCAACTGGTCGAGCATCGGGCCGTAGAGGAACGCCGACGTGCAGCGCTCCTGCTCGACGAGCCGGCAGACCTCGGCCGGCACGAACCCCGGCGTGAACACGTTCGTGCCGCCCAGGTGGAGCGTGGCGAGGCAGAACATCATCGTGCCGACGTGGAACAGCGGGCCGGAGTTGAGGTACGTGAACCCGGGTTCGATCTGGCGGATCCAGCCGATCGACACGCTGTGGGTGAGCAGCGCGGTGTGCGACAGCAGCGCGGCGCTCGGCCGGCCGTCGAAGGCGGCGGTGTAGAGGGCGAGCACCGGCAGGTCCGGGTCGACCGGCCGCTCGTCGTCGTTGCCGTCCACGGCACCGAGCCACTGTTCGTAGTCGTCGCCGTCCTCGATCCACCGCGCGTCCGGCGCCGCGTCCCGGGACTCGCGGGCCGCGTCGCCCAGCGCCGACTGCCAGACGACGGCACGCGGGTCCAGGTCGCGCAGCACGAACCGCAGCTCGTCGGCCGACTGCCGGGCGTTGGCGGGGCAGAGCACGGCGCCGAGCTTGGCGCAGCCGAGCAGCAGCTCGAGGACCCGGACCGAGGTCTGCCCGAGCCACAGCACCCGGTCGCCGGCCTCGACGCCGGCCGCGGCGAGCGCGTTGGCGACCCGGTTGGCGCGGTCGTCGAGCTCCACATAGGACAGCCGCTCGGCGCCGTCCACCGCCGCGGTCACCCCGGGTCGGCTGCGGCGGTGCTCGCGCGCCAGGTCGCCCAGCGTGAGCCGGTGGAGCGTATTCATGTGTGCCTCCTAGTAGGCGCCCTGTGGCGCGAAGATCCGCCGCGGGTTGTCGACCATCATCGTGTGGATCTGCTCCTCGGTGACCCCGCGGGCGCGCAGCGCCGGCAGGACGTCCTGGGAGATGTGCAGCATGTGGTAGTTGGGGAACATCTGGCGCTGCTTGACGGCGTCGATGCGGTCGCTGAAGCAGAACGCGTCGTGGGAGAGCACCATCCGGTCGGCGTGGCCCCGCTCGCACAGCGTCGCGACCGTGGCCACCCGGGTCTCGAACGGGCAGATGCTGTCGATGCCGAAGCGGTCCATGCCGAGGTACGAGCCGGCGGCGATGAGCTCTTCGAGGTACGCGATGTCGGTGGAGTCGCCGGCGTGGCCGATGACGACCCGGGTCAGGTCGACGCCCTCCTCGGCGAAGATGCGCTGCTGGTCGAGGCCGCGCCGGGTGCTCGACTCGGTGTGGGTCGAGATCGGCGCGCCGGTCTCCCGGTGGGCCTGGGCGACCGCCCGCAGCACGCGCTCGACGCCGGGGGTCACGCCCTGGTGGTCGGTGGCGCACTTGAGGATCCCGGCGCGCACGCCGGTGCGGCCGATGCCCTCGGTGATGTCGCGGACGAAGAACTCCACCATGCGGTCCGCGCCGCCGAAGATGGTGCCGGGGCCGCGATGGGCGAAGTACCCGGGCAGGGTGTCGTAGGTGTATACGCCCGTCGCGACGATGATGTTGACGTCGGTCAGCTCGGCGACCCGCTGGACGGCGGGCACGAACCGGCCGAGGCCGATGACCGTGAGGTCGACGATCGTGTCGATGCCGGCCCGCTTGAGCGCGTTGAGCTTGTCCGCGGCCTCCTGGGCCCGGGACAGCTCGTCCCAGCCCTCGGGGATGTCGGGCCAGTTCCACAGGATCTCGGGGGAGAGGCCGAAGACGTGCTCGTGCATGAGCGTCGTGCCCAGCGTCTCGGCCGGCACGGGCCCCTTGACGGTCGGGACGGCGCTCATGCCCGCGCGACGATCGGGAAGTCGGGGTGGTCGAACACCTCGTTGATCCTCAGGCCGAGGTCGTCGGTCTGCTTGAACGGCGAGCCGGTGTAGAGCGTGCCGGCGTCGAAGTAGGTCCAGGCGAACGACAGTCGCGGGCTGGTGTGGACGTTGGGGGCGGCGCCGTGGACGGTCAGCGCGGTGTGGATGGTCGCGTCGCCCGGCTTGAGGTGCAGCGGCGGCGACAGTTCGAGGTCGCCGAGCCACGGGTGCTGCTCGACCGCGGCGTCGCCGTCGCGGACGAACGAGCGCCCGAGCGGGCCGTAGCGGTGCGAGCGGTCGTAGAAGCGCAGCGAGCCCATGTCGGCCGGAGTGTCGACCAGGGCCATCCAGACCGTGAGCATGACGGCCCGGTCCATCGGGAACCAGGGGAAGTCCTGGTGGAACTGGGTGGCGCCGTGGGTGCCGCCGGCGGGCTCCTTGATGAGCAGGTTGTTGATCTGGAGCCGGACCTGCGGCGTGCCGGGCATGAGCCGGGCCGCGTTGTCGGCCATCACGGGCGAGAACACCGGCTGGGCGAAGTCGGTGTCGACCTCGGCGAGGCCGCGGTTCTGCCCGAAGGCCTGGGCCACGGCGGAGACGGAGACCGCGCCGCTGGGCCGGTGCAGCTCGTGCGCCTTGGCGGCGAGGCGCTCGATCAGGTCGCCGGAGACGAGCGCCGGTGCGTACAGCCAGCCGTGCTCGGTGTAAAACTCGACCTCTTCGTCACTGAGGCGGCGGACCGGGTCGGTCATGACGTCCTCCTTCGATTATGTTTACAATGCGACACGTAAATAAGAGCAACGGAAGGAGCGGCATGTCAAGGGAGCGGGGCCGTCCGCGGGTGGCGACGACCGACACCGAGGTGCTGCAGGCGACGCGCGAATTGCTGGTCGAGGTCGGGTACGAACGGCTGAGCTACGAGCTGGTGGCGCAGCGGGCCGGCGTCACCCGGCCGACGATCTACCGGCGCTGGCCGTCGAAGGCGCTGCTGGTGTACGACGCGGCGTTCCCGGCCGACGACATCAGGCCGATCAGTGACAGCGGCGACTTCCGCCGCGACGTGCTGCGACTGGTCGAGGCGGCGGTGCGCTCCTACTCGCGGCCGGAGACCCGGGCCGCGCTGCCTGGCCTGCTCCCGCTGTTCTCGCCCGGCTCGGAGCTTCGTGAGCACGCGCGCGACCCGCTGGAGGCGGCGGCCCGCGGCCAGTTCCGTGCTGTGGTCTCGGGCGCCGTCGCGCGCGGCGAGACGCCGGCGTCGACCGACCCGGACCTGCTCTTCGACGTGCTGGTCGGCGCGGTCGTGTTTCACCTGGTCTTCCGCGGCGGCGACCGGCCCGACCTCGCGGCGGCGATCGTTGATCTGGTCCTCGGTGTTGACGGAAATCAACATTGAGGCGTCAACATCGTCAATGTTGATTCTGCGGAGGTTGACGAAAATCAACATGGCCTGACCGTCAGGTCCCGGCGAGGGCCTTGACGACCGGCAGGAAGTCGTCGAGGTCGCGGTCGTTGTGCAGGACGAAGTAGTTCAGGCCGTGCTCGTCGCGCCAGTAGCGCAGCTTGTCGATGCGCTCCTCGACGCTGCCCAGCAGCACCTGCGGCGTCTCGGCCTGCGGGCCGACGTTGGCCGCGCTCCACTCGCCGAGGCGGCTCGCCGCGCCGATCTGCTGCACGCTCGTGCCGACGTCGAGCCTGGCCCACCGCTCGCCGGCCGCCTCGCGGACCAGGTCGATCTTGCGGACGAACGCGGCCACCCCGGCGTCGGCCTCGGACGGCGCGGTGCCGTCGGCGCGCACCTGGACGGCCAGGTTGATCGCGTCGGCCTCGCGGGCGGCCAGTCGCAGCATCGCCGGACCGCCGCCGCCGAGCAGGATCCGCGGGTACGGGCGCTGCTTCGGCAGCGGCTCCATGGCCAGCTCGTCGATGAGGTAGTGCTCGCCGGTGTACGAGAACGGGCCGCCGCTCCACAGTCCCTTGAGGACGGTCAGCGCCTCGGCCAGGCGGGCCACCCGCACGGCCGGCGGGTCGAACGTGAGCCCCGCCTTGTCGTACTCCATCCGCATCCAGCCGGTGCCGATGCCCAGTTCGAGCCGGCCCTCGGAGAGCAGGTCGACGGTGGCCGCCTCCTTGGCCAGGGCCACCGGGTGCCGGTAGTCGTTGGACAGCACCATCGTGCCCAGCCGCAGCCGGGTGGTGGCGCACGCGGCGGCGGTCAGCGCCGGCATCGGGGCGAAGCGCGGGCCGACGAAGTGGTCGGGGACGAAGAGGATGTCGAAGCCCGAGTCCTCCAGCATGCGGGCCTTCTCGGCCCAGGCCTTGGCCGAGTCGGCGAGCCGGACGACGGCCCCGAACCTGAACTCCCGGCGGGTCATGGGTTCCTGCCTTCCATCGCGTGGACGCCGGTCCACCGCTTGACCGCGGCGATCGCGGTCGCGGCGGCGTCGAGCGTGCCGTAGAGGGGGACGCCGGCGGCGACGGCGGCGGCACCGATGCGGTCGGCCGCGTCGCCGGGGGCGGTGTCGAGGTTGCGGGCGGCGACGGTCACCCGCGCCGCGCCGGTCAGCTCGGGCAGCCGGCCGAGCAGGTCGACCAGCGGGGCGAGGTCGCCGGTGCCGTAGCTGAAGTAGCTCTGCACGTTGACGTGCAGGAGCACGTCCGGATAGGACTGCCCGGCCAGGACGGGGCCGAGCACGCGGGCCGCCAGGTCCGGCGGGGAGGCCGGCCCGATCGGCACCTCGACCGGGTTGGCCACGCTCGTTCCCGCGCCGAACCCGTTGTCGCGCAACGCCTGCCGGGTCGCCTCGACGATCGGGGCGAGGGTCAGGCCGGCCCGGTCGCACGCGTCGGTCGCCAGCACCGAGGCGCCGCCGCCGGGGCCCACCACCAGCACGTCGGAGCCCGCCACGGCGGGGCGGTGCGCGTACACCTGGAGCATCCGCAGCACGCCCAGGAAGTCCTCCAGCGTGGACACCCGGATCGCCCCGGTGCCGGCGGCGATCGCGTCCCACAGCCGGTCGTCGCCGGCGAGCGAGCCGGTGTGCGAGGCGACCGCGTCGGCGCCCTGGCGGCTCAGGCCGCCGGGCAGGAGCACGACCGGCTTGCGGCTGCGGCGCAACGCCCGCACCAGCCGGGCGCCGTCGCGGGGGCCCTCCAGGTAGCAGCCGACGACCCCGGTCTCGGGGTCGTCGACCAGCCATTCCAGCAGCTCGCCCGCGGCGACGTCGATCCCGTTGCCGAGGCTCACCACCCGGGCGAAGCGGATCCCGCGCCGGCCGCCGGCGGTGGTGATGTCGCCGGCCAGGCCGCCGCTCTGCGACAGGACGCTGACCGGCCCGGGCTCCAGGCTCTGCCCGAACGTGAAGACCTGGCGGCCGCGGGGCGCGTACGTGCCGAGGCAGTTGGGCCCGAGCAGCCGGGTCTTCGCCGAGCGCAGCGCGCCGAGCAGCTCCCGCTCCCGGTCGGCACCGCCGGCCCCGGTCTCGCCGAAGCCGCCGCTGACCACCTGCACGAACCGCGCCGCACCGGCGGTGCCGGCGACGAGTGCCGGGGCCTGCGCGGCGGGGACGGTGACGAGCAGGTAGTCGACGCCGCCGGGGATGTCGGCGACCGAGGGCACCGCCGGCACCCCGTCGATCCGGTCGGCGCTCGGGTGGATCGCGAACAGGGTGCCATCCGTCCACCCCGCGGCCCGGTACGCCTGGAGGAACCGGTTCCCGAACCCCTGTTTGGTCGCCGAGGCCCCGGCCACCGCCACGGCGCGCGGCGAGAAGAGCGGCGTGAAGTCGGTACCGGCAGGCTCAGGCGGGGAAGGTTCCGAGCTGTCTCGAAGGAGCAGGCGCGCGTCCAACGCGACGGCACCCGACGGGCCGAGGGCGACCGGGTTGCATTCGAACTCGGCGAGCCGTTCGCCGAAGTGGTCGAGCAAGGGTCCGGACACCGCGACGAGCAGGGCGGCCAGGGCAGCGCGGTCCAGGGGCGGGCCGCCGCGGACGCCGTCGAGCAGGGCCGCCGCCGGGAAGGCGGCGATCATCTCCTCGGCGCCGGCCGGTGTGAGCGGGGCGAGGCGGGTGACGGTGCGGTCGATGACCTCGGCGAGGGTGCCGCCGAGGCCGAGCAGGACCAGGTGGCCGAACGGCGGCCGGTGCACGACGCCGACGATGAGCTCCAGGCCGATCGGCAGCTGCTCCTCGACGAGGAAGCCGGCGAGGGAGGGGATCCGCTCGCGCATGCGGGCCGCGGCGGCGGCGACGGTGGTGGCGTCGTGGCCCAGCTCGACGGCGCCGATGTCGGACTTGTGCACGATGTCGGGGCCGAACGCCTTGAGCACCAGCGGTGGGGTGAGGCCGGCGGGGTCGGTGCCGACGGTGCCCTTGGGAACCTGCACGCCTAAGCGGCGCAGGAAGTCCTTGACCTCGGGCTCCGGCACTACGACGGTCATGGGGCAGCCTCCCAGCTCAGCAGCGTCAGGCCCGGCTCGATGTCGTCGAAACACAGCCGCACGGCCGATCCCGTCCGGGGTTCGCCGGTGCCGGTCCAGCCGCCGGGCAGCAGCAGATCGGGCTGGTCGGCCAGGCGCACGAGGACGGTGACGTTCGGCAGCGGCACGCCGGGCGCGAAGGGCCGGTGGCTGCGGATCCAGCTCGCGACCGTGCCGTTGCCGGCGCTGGGCCGCCAGGTCCAGTCGAAGCCGCCACAGCGGGCGCACATCGCGCGCGGCGGCCAGCGCAGGTCGCCGCAGCCGGCGCAGCGCTGCAGCAGCAGCTCATGCCGGGCGACCGCCGCCCACCACTCGGCGGAGTCACGATCGGTCCGCGGCTGCCGCCAGCTCGGCGCCGGCCGCCCGGAACCAGCCGCCGCGCTCGTAGCGGGCTGCTCGGGAGTGAGCGCCGCGCTCGTCGCGGGCTGTTCGGGAGTGAGCGCGGCGCTCGTTGCGGGCTGTTTGGGGATGAGCGCCGCGTTCGCCGCGGGCTGTTCGGGAGTGAGTGCCGCGTTCGCCGCGGGCTGTTCGGGCGTGAGCGCGGCGCTCATTGCGGGCCGCCCAGGATCAGGGCCGACGTGACGCCGCCGACGTAGCCGGGCTGGGCGCTCACCAGGGCGGTGCGGGCGCCGGCCACCTGGCGCTCGCCGGCGTCGCCGCGGAGCTGGTCGACGGCCTCGGCGACGTGGTTCAGGCCGTGCACGTACCCCTCGGAGAGGTGGCCGCCGTGGGTGTTGACCGGCAACGCGCCGCCGAGGGCAGTCTCGCCGGCCAGGATGAACTCGGCCGCGCCGCCCGGCGGGCAGAAGCCGTAGTCCTCCAGTTGCAACGGCACGAGCGGGGTGAACGCGTCGTACAGCTCGGCGACGTCGATGTCCGACGGGGTCAGCCCGGCCGCGCGGAACAGCCGCGGCGCCATCAGGGCGGCGGCGCTCGGGGCCAGCGTCGAGCGGCCGGTCGAGTACAGCGTGTCGCCCCCACCGGTCGCGAACGCGCGAATGTGCACGGACGGCCGAGCCAGGTCCCGGGCGCGCGCGGCCGACGTGAGGACCACCGCGACCGCGGCGTCCGTCTCCAGGCAGCAGTCCAGCAGCCGCAGCGGCTCGACCACCCACGGGGACGCGAGATAGTCGTCCAGCGACAGGGGAGTGCGCAGCATCGCCCGCGGGTTGCGGGCAGCGTGCGAGCGCTGGGTCACCGACACCGTGCCGAGCACGCGCTCGTCGAGGGCGCCGCCGTCGAGCAGTTCGCGGGCGAGCATCGCGAACTGCTGCGGCGGTGCCAGGTAGCCGTAGGGCACCTGGTACTGGAACTCGGCGAGCGGCGGCGCGTCGCGGCCGGAGCCGCCCATCCGGAACTCCGAGCGGGCGTTGATCGCCCGCCAGCACACGATGACCGACGCCTGCCCGGTGGCGATGGCCGCGGCGGCGTAGCCGACCACCGTCGCCGACAGCCCGCCGCCGCCCGACTGGTTGAGCAGGAACGCCACGTCGCGGATGCCGAGCGCCGACGCCACCACCGGTGCCGGGGCGGAGTCGCCGACGCTGTGCGTCGCGACCCCGTCCACGTCCCGGACCTGCAGGCCGGCGTCGTCGAGCGCGGCGCGGATCGCCCGCAGCGCGAGCGTGAGCGTGCTGACGCCGGAGTTCTTCGACAGCTCGGTCCGCCCGACGCCCGCGATGGCGACCGTCGTCATGCGGACGCGTAGAGGACGAACGGGTTCCCGGCCGGGTCGTGCAGGACGGCCCGTACCTCGTGGGGACCACGCGACGGGCCGCTCACCAGCGAGGCGCCGAGCGCCGTGAGCCGCGCCACGGATGAAGCCACGTCGGTCACCTTGAACGAGGCCATCGGTGTCGTACCGAGCGCCTCGTCGCCGGCCGCGAGCGCGAACGTGACCCCGCCGCCGTCCAGCGCCGCGAACCGCTCGCCGTCGGCGAACTTGACGGCAAGGCCGAGCCCGTCGCGGTAGAACGCGACCGAGCTGTTCAAATCGCCGGTGGGGTAGAGAATGTTGCCAACACGGGCCTGACCTGGCTGCATGTCGCGCTCCTGGCGGTACCGAATGCGCTCAATGTTGACCGAGCGCTTGCTTGGTTATCGTAGTGTTGTGTTGCGGGGACGGTCAACGCGTCACATCCGCTTGATGTAACGCTTGTTCGATCAGGCATACTCGGCGGCATGACCACGACTGAGGGGCGCAAGTCCGCGCGGCCCCGCCGCGGCGGCGGTTCGGCGCCGGAGGGCTCGGAGCGGCGGCAGTCCCTGCTCGCCACCGCGGCCGGCCTGTTCGCCGACAACGGCTTCAGCGCCACGACGGTGCGCGAGATCGCCGACGCCGCCGGTGTGCTGCCGGGCAGCCTCTACCACCACTTCGACTCCAAGGAGGCGATCGTCGACGAGCTGCTGGCCAACTACCTGGACCAGCTCGTGGCGACCTACCGGAAGATCGTCGCCGAGCCGACGCCGAGCGACCTGACGCTGAGCCGGCTGATCATCGCCGCGTTCGAGTCGCTCGTCGAGCACCGCGCGGCCGTGATCGTGCTCCAGCACGAGCAGCTGCAGCTGTCGCGGTTCCCGCGGTTCGCCTACCTCGCCGAGCGCGAGGCGGAGGTGGAGCGGATCTGGACCGGCGTCATCCGCCAGGGCGTCGAGGAGGGCGTGTTCCGCCGCTACCCCGAGCCCGGCATCGTCTACCGGCACGCCCGCGACTGCATCTCCGCCGTCGCCCGCTGGTACCGCGAGGACGGCGAGCTGACGATCGCCGACGTCGCCAAGCGGTACCTCACGCTGCTGCTGCACGGTTTGAACACCTGATCACGGCGAGAGCGGCCCGCCCCAGCGGGTCCGGATCTCTCGCCGCAGCAGCTTGCCGCGCCCGCCCGAGGCGTCGTTGGCGTGCGGCAGCTCGTCGGCGATGACGACCAGGTCCGGCCACGCGGCCGGCGGCAGCGACGTCAGGTGCGCGGTCACCGCTTCGGGGGTCAGCTCGACCCCCTGGCGCGGCACGACCGCCACCAGGACCTTCTGTTCGCCGTGCTCAGGAACCCCGACGACGCCGGCCTCCGCGACACCGGGCATCGCCAGTACCGCATCCTCGATCGTCGACGGGAGCGTCAGCGCGCCCTTCTTGCGGATCGCGTCCTCCCGCCGGCCGAGCACGGTCAGCACGCCGGTCTCGTCCATGACGCCCACGTCGCCGCCGACGAACCAGCCGTCGCGCAGGGCCGCGGCGGTCGCGTCGGGCAGCCCGTCGTAGCCGGCCATGACGTGCGGGCCGGACAGCTGGATCTCGCCGACCTCGCCGACGAGCCGGCGGCCCTCGGCGTCGACCACGCGGGCCGCGCCGAGCGTGCGGGCGCGGCCGGAGCTCGACAGCGGCACGCTGCCGTCGTCCTGACGGGCCCAGCAGCTGTACGGCGCCTCGGTCTGCCCGTAGTACGAGTAGATGAGCGCGTTGGGCAGCCGGGTGCGGATGCGCTCCAGCAGCGGCCGGGGCAGCGGCTCGGCGCCGAGCATGATGATCCGGATCGAGTCGAGGTCGACGCCCTCGTGCGCGTCGGTGCTCAGCAGCTGCGCGAAGAAGCTCGGGATGACGCTGACGTGCGTGATGCGCTCACGCGGCACGGTGGCCAGGAAGCCGGCCGGGCCGAAGTCGCTCTCCAGCACCAGGCGGACCCCGCCGAGCAGGGCCGGGCAGGCGATGGCGACGAAGCCGACGCCCCAGATGATCGGGCCGGTGCCGAACGCCGAACCCGCCGGGCGGGGCACGTCGGTCCACAGGTTGGCCGCGGCGAGCGCGATCGAGTGTGTGTACGTGACCGGTTTCGGCAGTCCGGTGGTACCGGATGTGAAGAACAGCGCGAACACGTCGTCACCGCTCGCACCGATGGGCGGCGGCGCATCCGAGTCGGAGGACAGCTCCTCGGCGCGCAGCCAGGTGCGTACGCCGCTGAGCCGGTCGCGGATGCGCTCGATCACCGGTGCGGAGACGGCGTCGTAGAGCACCACCGGCGAGCCGCTCGACTCGACGACGGCCACCAGGACGTCGTCGGTCCAGTAGGGGTTGAGCGCGACGAGCACGGCGCCGAGCTTCGCCTGCGCGAGGTACAGCTCGGTGATGGCGAGCGGGTCGCCGAGCAGGCTCGCCACCCGCGTGCCGGGCGCGACGCCCGCGGCGGCGAGGGCGTTGGCGCGGCGGTTGACCCGGCGGTCGAGCTCGTCGTAGGTGTAACCGTGGCCCTGGTGGGTCACCGCGACGGCGTCGGGAGCCCGGCGGGCCTGCGCGGTGAGCAGGGCGAATCCCAGGTTGGCGTACATGGCGGTCCTTATCGGAAGGCGGGCATGACTTCCTTGGCGAAGAAGCGGATCGTGCTGAGCATGTCGTCCAGCGGCATGGCACGGGTGCTGCCGAAGTCGCACATCAGGTTGCGGAAGCCGAACTCCTGCAGCATCTTGATCTGCGCGATGACACGTTCGGGGTCGCCGATGACCTCCAGCTGCTCCCAGCGGAAGTCGGTGCCGACGTCGCCGCCCTTGAAGTAGCGGTCCTGCCAGTACTCGAATCCCTTGGCGAACTGCTGGGTCTTGCTGTCGATCGGCGCGCTCTTCTCGTTGAAGATGCGCGCGCGGTCGAACGCCTTCTCGAAGCGGTCCTGGTCGGCGCGGGCCTGCTCGACGGTCGGCGCCACGTACACCGAGCGGCTCACCACCAGGTCGGCCGCCTCGGTGTCGTGCCCGGCGGCGCCGGCCACCTCGCGCCACTTCTGGGCCGCGCGCTCCACCCGGTGGAACGGGGCGGCCGGGTCGGCGAGGATCGGGATGCCCTGACCGGCGTAGCGGGTGACGGTCTCCGGGCTCACCGCGGCGACGTAGATCGGCGGGTGCGGCCGCTGCAGCGGGCGCGGCATCAGGTTGACCTCGCCGGTCGAGTAGAACGTGCCCTCGTGCCGGAAGTTGTCGGTGGTCCACGCCCCGCGCAGGATCTCCAGCGACTCGTCGAAGCGGTCGCGGGCCTCGGCGAGGTCGATGCCGAAGCCGTCGAACTCGATGCTCTGGTAGCCGCGCCCGACGCCGAAGTCGAGCCGGCCGCCGGAGAGCAGGTCCAGCTGGGCCGCGGACTCCGCGACGCGCAACGGGTTGTGCAGCGGCAGGACCACCACGCCCGTGCCCAGCCGCAGCCGCTCGGTGCGCCCGGCCAGGTAGCTGAGCATGTTGAGCAGGTCGGGGACCGTGCCGTAGTCGCGGAAGTGATGCTCGCTGATCCACACGCCGTCGAAGCCGACCTCTTCCAGCAGTTCGGCGACGGCGAGGTTGTACTCGTAGACCTCCCGCACCGGACGGTCGTCGAAGCGGTGGAAGAGCAGGAACGACGAGAACTTCATGGGACCACCTCAGAAGATTCGACCAAGCGCTCGTTTGGTACGATAGGCGGGTTCCACGCGGTTGCACAAGACATCACGTAGACAAGCGCTTGCTTGGTTATTACCGTGGCTGGCCATGGGTCGACATGTCATCGCGGCCGATGTCGGCGGGACGTTCACCGACGTCGTGCTGGCCGGGCCGGACGGAACCATGACCGTCGTCAAGACGCTGAGCACGCCGGACGACCCGACCCGCGGGATTCTCGCGGGTGTCCGAGGGGTCCTGGACGCGTCGGGAACGGACCCGGCCGACGTCGGCCGGTTCGTCCACGCGACCACCTTGGCGACCAACGCCATTCTTGAACGCACCGGTGCCGACGTCGCGTTCGTCACCACCCGCGGATTCCGCGACCTGCTGACGCTCGGGCGCTACGCGCGGGTCGAGGAGGACCGCTTCGACCTCCTCTTCGAGCCGCCTCCGCCGCCGGTACCCCGGTCGCGCTGCTTCGAGGTGACCGAACGCGTCGACGCGCGCGGCGCGGTGCTCGTCCCGCTCGACGAGGCGCAGGCGCGCGACGTCGCCCGGCGCATCGCCGCGCTGCGGGTCGACGCGGTCGCCGTGTCGCTGCTGCACTCCTACGCGAACCCGGCGCACGAGCGCCGGTTCGCCGCGATCCTCGCGGAGGAGCTGCCCGAGGGGGTCACCGTCGTCGTGTCGGCGGAGATCTTCCCCGAGCTGCGCGAGTACGAGCGGGCCACCACCACGCTGATGTCCGCCTACGTCGGGCCGGTGATGGTGCGGTACCTCGGCGCGCTCGAACAACGCCTGCAGTCGATCGGCATCCATGCCCGGGTGCAGGTGATGGAGTCGAGCGGCGGCGTCATGTCGGCCGAGCTCGCCGGGCGCCGCGCGGTGGCGACCATCGAGTCCGGCCCGGCGGCCGGCGTGATCGCGGCCCAGGCAACCGGGGCCCGGCTCGGCCGCGCCGACGTCATCTCGTTCGACATGGGCGGCACCACCGCCAAGGCGTGCGCGATCCGCGGCGGCGTCCCCGACGTCACCCGCGAGTTCCACGTCGGCGGCAAGGGCAGCTACGGCGGCCGCCGGGCCGGCACCGGCGTGCCCATCAAGGTCGCCGCGATCGACCTCGCCGAGGTCGGCGCCGGCGGCGGCAGCATCGCCTGGGTCGACGACGGCGGCGCGCTGCGGGTCGGCCCGCGCTCGGCCGGCTCCCAGCCCGGCCCGGCCTGCTACGCGCTCGGCGGCGCCGAGCCGACCGTCACCGACGCCAACCTGCTGCTCGGGTACCTCGACCCGGCCACGTTCGCCGGCGGCACGATGCGGCTCTCGTCCGAGCGTGCCGCGACGGCTGTCCGCAGCCGGCTGGCCGAGCCGCTCGGCGTGACCCCGGCGGTGGCCGCCGCCGCCGTCCACGACATCGCCAACGCCGTCATGGCCTCCGCCGTGCACGTCGTCACCGTGCAGCGGGGCATCGACCCGCGCGGCTACGCGCTCGTCGCGTTCGGCGGCGCCGGCCCGATGCACGCGGCCCGGGTCGCCGAGCGGTTCGGCATCGCCACGATCGTGGTGCCGCCCGCCTGCGGGGTCGGCTCCGCGGCCGGCCTCCTCGTCACCGACCTGTCGACCGACCGGGTGGCGACCCGGCTCATGACGGATGTCGATGTCGAGGAACTCGCCGGCGTCTATCTCGACCTCACCACCGCCGCGCTCGACGACCTGGGCCTCGCGGACGCGGAGGTGCTGCGCTCGGTCGACGTCCGCTACCGCGGCCAGGCGCACGACCTCACGATCCCGCTGCCGGACGGCGACCTGACCGAAGCGGTGCTGGACGAGGTCGTCGAGCGCTTCTACGCGCAGTACCTGCAGGCGTACGGCATCGCCCCGCGCGACCCGGTGGAGCTGGTCAGCTACCGGGTGCGGGTCGTCCACCGGGTGCCGGCCTTCGACGCGGCCCCGGTCGCCGCCGAGGGTGACGGGGCGCCCGAAGGGTCCCGGCCGGCCTGGTTCGACGGCGCCTTCGTCGACACCCCGATCTACCGGCGCGCGACCCGCCGCGGCCGGCCGCCGGTGCCCGGCCCGCTCGTCGTCGAGGACGCCGAGTCGACCGTGGTGGTCCCGCCGGGCTGGTCGCTGCTGGTGGACGCCACGGACACCATCGTCCTGACGTGTCTCGGACCGGGTCCAGAGCCGACCGGCCCCGACCAAATCAGACTGGAGGACCGGTCGTGACCGACGACCTCACCGCCGACGTCCTGCGCAACGCGCTGCTGGTGGCCGCCGAGGAGGCCAGCATCGTGGTGATCCGCTCGGCGTACTCGACGTTCATCGTGGAGGGCTCCGACGCCTCGGCCGCGATCCTCGACCGCGACGGCCGGCTAATCTCGCAGTCGGTGGCGACGACGCTCATGAACAGCATGGCGCTGTCCGTGGCGCTGCCCTCGGTGCTGGCCGACTTCCCGCTCGCCGACATGCGCCCGGGGGACGTGTTCGCCCTCAACGACGCGTACCGCGGCGGCATCCACACCAACGACATCCTGGTGTTCCGGCCGATCTTCGTCGGCGCCGCCGTCGAGTACTTCGCCGGCACCCTCATCCACGTCTCCGATCTGGGCGGCACGTCGGCCGGCGGGATGGCGGCGCTCGCGACCGACATCTTCGCCGAGGGCCTGCAGCTGCCGCCGGTGCGCATCGCCACGGCGGCGGGCCTGGACCCGACGATCGAGCGCCTGCTGCGGCTCAACAGCCGCACGCCCGACTCGGTCGTCGGTGACGTCCGCGCGCTCATCGCCGGCGCCAACGCGGCCGCCCGGCGGGTCGACGAGCTGGTCGCCCAGTACGGCGCCGGCGCGCTGCGGCAGCGCATCGACGACTACCTCGACTACACCGAGGCCCGCACGCGGCTCGCCCTGCAGTCGCTGCGGCCGGGCACCTACCGCGCCGAGTACGCCATCGACGACGACGGCATCCACCTCGACGCGCCCCCGCTCGTCGTCCGGGTGGCCGTGACCGTCGGCACCGACGGCGTCGGCGTGGACTTCACCGGTACCGACCGCCAGGTCCCGGCGGCCGTCAACTCCAGCCTGTCGCAGTCGCTGGCCGGTGCGGTGTTCGCGCTGCGCTGCTTCGTCGACCCGACGCTGCCGATGAACGCCGGCGGCCTGCGGCCGTTCACCCTGCACTTCCCGCCGGGCTCGCTGCTCAACGCGCAGTCACCGTACCCGTGCGGCGGCCGCTTCCTGCCCGTGTACGCGGCCATCGAGGCGATCCTGCAGGCCCTGTCGGAGGCGACCCCGGAGCGGGCGATCGCGGCCTCGGGCATCCTCCAGCCGTTCTCGATCGCGTCGCGCTCCGCGCCGTACTGGATCCACCTCGCCTACGACTTCGGCGGGGTCGGCGCCCGGACCGGCGGCGACGGCCCCGACGCCACGGGCGTGCACTTCGGCGTCGGCCGCAACTCGATCCCGCAGGCCGAGCCGGTGGAGATCCGCTGCCCGCTCATCGTCGAGCAGGTCGAGTTCATCCCCGACTCGGGCGGCCCCGGCCGCTGGCGGGGCGGGCTCGGCACCCGCACCACGTTCCGCCTGCTGGCCGACGCCGACATCACGACCCGGGGCGACCGGCTGAGCGCGGCGCCACCGGGCCGCTCCGGCGGCGGCCCCGGCCGGCTGGGCGGCTTCTACCGCCGCACGCAGGACGGCCGGCTGGAGCGCCTGCCGGCGAAGAACAACAACGTCGTGTTCCGCGCGGGCGAGGCGTTCATCGTCGAGACCACGGGCGGCGGCGGCCTGGGCGACCCGCGGGCGCGCGACGTGGCCGCGGTGGCTCGGGACGTGGAGGACGGCCGCGTCACGGCCGAGGCGGCCGAGGCGGCCTACGGCGTCCGTCTGCCGTTGACTTCTTGAACAAACGACCAAGTGCCCTACGGGGATATTGGCAGCCACACGCACCACTGTTACCGTACCAACCAAACGCTTGTTCATAATCGCAACGAGCAACACCAGGAGGCGGCGATGACATCCCTGCGCGTGGGTCTGGGCTACGAGCTCGAGGTCCGGGGGCGCACCAGCGAAGTGGAGCAGCAGGCCTTCGAGAATCTCCTTGAACAGGGTGTCCTCGCCGACGGCCTCGGGTACGAGGCCCTCTGGATGGTCGAGCACCACTTCACCCGGGGCTTCTCCCACTCCGCCGCTCCCGACCTGGTGCTGTCGGCGCTGTCCCAGCGGACCGAGCGGCTGCGGCTCGGGCTCGGCGTGGTGCTGCTGCCGTTCTCCCACCCGATCCGCACCGCCGAGCGCGTCGCGACGCTCGACATCCTCAGCCGCGGCCGGGTCGAGTTCGGCACCGGGCGGGGCGCCTCGCCGCTGGAGTACCAGGCGTTCGGCATGCCGTTCGAGCAGTCGCGGCAGCTGTGGGAGACCAACCTCGACATGGTCACGCGGATCTTCGAGGCCGACGGCGAGCCCGTCCACGCCGAGAGCGAGCACTGGCTGGTGCCCGACGTCGGCGTGTACCCGCGGCCGGTGCAGAAGCCGCACCCGCCCATCTGGGTCGCCTCGACGAGCCTGGAGGGGTACCTCTCGGCGGCGCAGGGCGGCTACCACCTGCTCGGCATGACGATGCTCAAGGGCCTCGACGCGGTCGCCGAGGACATCGCCGCGTACAAGGCGGAGCTGGCCAAGCACGGCCACGACCCGGCGACGCGGCGGATCGCGCTGATGATCCCGTGGCACGTCGCGCCGACGCGCGAGCAGGCGTACGCCAACGCGGCGGACGCCGTGCTGTGGTACATCCGCCGCCAGGTGAACCTCGTGACCCCGTCCGACTACATGGACGCGCGGCACGCGACCTACCGCGTGCTCGGTCAGCTCGCGGCCGGCCAGGCGCCCGAGGAGGCGATCGAGACCCTCCGCGAGCACCACATGATCGTGCTGGACGACGTGGCCGGCTCCCGCAAGGCCCTCGAGCGCCTCGAGGCGGCCGGCATCACCGACCTCATCCTGCAGTTCCAGGTCGGCGGCCTCGCCAACGAGCACGTGCTGTCGTCCATCTCGCTCTTCGCGAAGGAGGTGGCGGAGCTGTGACCTGGCTGTCTCGGGACACCGTGCCCGCCGGGACCGGTTTCCTGCGCCTCTCGCCGGCCGCCGACGTCGCCGTGCCGCTGTCACCCGCGGACCTCGCCGCCACCGTCGAGCTGAGCCGGGAGACGTTCGCCGCGGCCGGCATCACCGCCGAGGACCGGGTCGTCGTCGCGCTCAACAGCGAGGGCGACCTCGCCGGCGCGCTGCTGACCCAGGCGTTGACCGGGCTCGCCGGCGCGACCGCGTCCGTCGGCCCGCGCGGGCGGATGCGCCTGCTGGGCGCCCTGGAGGCGGTCGGCGCCACCGCGCTCGTCATCACCCCGACCGGCGCGGCCGACCTGCTGGCCCGGCTGCACATGGAGTTTCTGGTCGACCCCCTCGACCTGGGGCTGCGGACGCTGGTCCTGGTCGGCGAGATCACCGACCAGCGCACCTGCCGCCACCTCGCCGCCGAGTTCGGCGCCCGCGTGATCGGCGTCTATGTCGACCCGGTCTTCGGCGCGGCCCTCGCCTGGCGCGACGCGTCGGACCCGCAGGACGCGTTGCACCCGGTCCGCGACGACGTCCTGGCCCTCGCCTCGATCTCCGCGGACACGGTACTGCAGGCAGCGCCCGGCAAGTCCGCCGAACTCGTGCTGACGCCGGTGTGGCACTCGACGCTGGGCGGGGCCACGATCCGCACCGGCGAGGTCGTCGACCTCATCGGTGACCCCGCCGGCATCCCCGCGCCCACCCACACCGTCGGCGACCACGTCCTCATCCGCGGCCGGTGGCTGTCGCTGCCCAGGCTGCGGGCGGTGCTGGCGAAGATCGACGGCATCGCGCAGTGGACGCTGGAGATCCGCCGGGACGGTACGCTCGACGTCGCTACCCTGAAGGTCGCGTTCGCGCGGCCGTCGCTGCTGAAGAACCCCATGTGGCACGGGCGCGTCCGCCAGGCCGTCGCGGCCGTGACACCGGTGAAGATCCAGGTCGAGGTGTTGCCCGAAGTGTCAGAGACCAGCGCGCCGCCGGTGATCGACGACCGTCGCGGCCACCACCTCGGCTCGGACCGCCATGGCCGCTGACGAGCTCCCGCCGATGCCCGACTGGCCGACGCTGCCGCGCATGCTGCTGGATCGCGCCGCGCAGGCACCGTCGGCGGTGGCCGTCGTCGACGGCGACGTCCGCCTGACCACCGCCGAGCTGCTGGCTTCGGCGGAGGCCTTCGCAGCCGCGCTCATCGGCCTGGGCGTCTCGCGCGGCGACCGGGTGGCGGTGTGGGCCCCGAACACCTGGCGCTGGGCCGTGGCCGCCCTGGGCATCTGGCACACCGGCGCCGTGATCGTGCCGGTCTCGACTCGAGCCAAGGCGATCGAGGCCGGCCAACTGCTTGACCGCACGGGGACCCGGCTGCTGGTTGCCGCCGACGGCTTCCTCGGCGTCGACTACGTCGGCCTGCTGACGGCCGAGTACGGCCCGGCCACTGCCGACGGCCCCTTCGAGCGGCTGCCATCACTGCGCGACGTCCTGCTGCTGACCTCCACCGGCCTGGCCGGCCCGTCCGAGGACTCCGTTCCCATCGAAGAGGTGCGGCGCCGGGCGCTGGAGGTCGGCCCGGAGGACCCGATCGAGATCCTCGCCACCTCCGGCACCACGGGCGAGCCCAAGGGCGTCGTGCTGGCCGGCCCGCAGATCATGCGCGCCTACTGGGACTGGAGCGAGCTCGTCGGCCTGCGCGAGGGCGACCGCTACCCGGTCGTCAGCCCGTTTGCGCACGGCTTCGGCATCAACGCCGGCCTGCTGGCCTGCATCATCCGCGGCGCCGAGATGCACCCGATCGCCGTGTTCGACCCCGACACCGCGCTGGAGCTGGTCGAACGCGAACGCCTGACGCTGCTGGCCGGCCCGCCGGCGCTGTTCGACCGGCTGCTCTCCCGCCCGGACCTCCCGGACCGCGACATCACGAGCCTCCGCTCGGCGGTGGTCGGCGCCGCGGCCGTGCCGACCGAGCTGATCCACCGCATGCGCTCGGTGCTGGGCATCGAGCGCATCGTCAACGCCTACGGCCTGATCGAGGGCTCGGTCGTCTCGATGACCCGCCCCGACGACCCGGACGAGGTGGTGGCCTCGACGGCCGGTCGCGCGGTGCCGGGCCAGGAGATCGCGGTGGTCGACGACACCGGTGCGGCGGTGCCGGCCGGCACCCCGGGCGAGGTGCTGGTCCGCGGCTACGGCGTGATGGTCGGCTACTGGGCGGCCGAGGCGCTGACCCGGGAGGCCGTCGACCCGGACGGCTGGCTCCACACGGGCGACATCGGCGTCCTGGACGCCGCCGGCAACCTGCGCATCGTGGACCGCAAGAAGGAGATGTTCATCGTGGGCGGCTTCAACGCCTACCCCGCGGAGATCGAGAACCTGCTCGGCCGCCACCCGGGCATCGCGGCGGCCGCGGTGGTCGGCGTGCCGGACCCCTCGTCGGGCGAGGCGGGCTGCGCCTTCGTGGTCCCGCTGCCGGGCGCGGAGCTGACGCCGGCCCAGCTGATCGCGTGGTCCCGCGAGAAGATGTCGAACTACAAGGTCCCCCGCCACGTCCACGTCGTCGAGTCGCTCCCGCTGACCGCGAACGGCAAGGTCGACAAGTCCGCACTGCGCCGCCTCGCCCTGACCCGAGCCTGACGGCGGCACCCCGCGCCGGCAGCGCACGGAGCCGATGGGGAGCGCCGGCAGCCCGCCCGCTGCCGGCGCCGCGCCGAGCCGCATCGACCACCTCGTGATCACGAAGACCTGTTGCACCGCCGGTGATCCTCAGGCCTGCGCCAGCCCGGGTTCCGCCATGATCGCGAAGGGTTCTGGCACCCTGGGCGACCACAACTCTTCGCGATCATGGCGTTCAAGGCCCACAGGTCTTCGTGCTGACGCGGATCGCGCGCCCCGCTGATTGATCTATACACGCTCGGCTACACACCGTTAGGCTATGGCTCCGGTACTGAGGAGGCTCCATGGCTGACGTCCGCGAGCTGCTGATCGCTTACGTTCGCGAGGCCAAGGTGATGCAGCTGTCCACGCTCGACGCGGACGGTGCCCCGTACGTGAACAACCTGTGGTTCGCGAGTGCCTTCGGGCCCGACCGGCTGTACTTCATCTCGCGGCCGACCCGGGTCCACAGCGAGAACATCCGGGCCCGCCCCCGCGTCGCCGGGTCCGTCCTGTCGATCGAGCTCGTCGATCCCAGTCACCCCGTTCGCGGCGTCACGTTCGCCGGCACGGCCGCCGAACTGCCGACCGTGGGCATCGACGAGGCGGTCGCCGTGTACGCCGGGCGGTGGCCGACGACCGCGCGGGCGATCGATCCGGAACGCCTCGCCAGCGGCGCGGCGCACCATCGGGTCTACGAGGTGACGGTGACGTCGTGGACGCTGTACGACGAAGAGCACTTCCGTGCCGACCCGCGGCAGCCGGTCGAGGCCCGCTGACCCCGGATCACGGGCGGCTCGCGACCGCCGGATTGGCGCCCGGCTGCACGTCCATGTCGAGCACGGCGGGGTTGCCGTCGAACCAGACGGCGCTGCCCCGCCTCGCGCTGATCAGCCAGCGGCCGTCCACCCGGGTCAGCTCGTCGTCGACCCAGCCGCCGATCAGGAACAGCGAGCGCGGAGCCAGGGCGTTGCGGCAGTGCTGGGCCTGGTAGTAGCTGTGTGCGGTCGCGCGGTCGCCGTCCACCTGGACCGTGACCGAGCTGAAGACGTGGTGCGTCGCGTCCAGCCCGGCCAGCACCACCTTGGCCCGGTCGCGGTAGTGGGCGGGAGACGGGTAGCGGCCCGCGACGCTCATCACGATGCTCGCGTCCGGCGTGAAGCAGGAGTCGAGCAGTTCCCAGTTCCGGGTGTCGATGGCGATCGCGTAGCGGTACAGGAGCTGCTCGATCTCATGAGCGTCGGTCACGACAGGCCCTCCAGCGGGGAGAAGACGGCATGCAGGGGCGGGCGGCGGCCGGTGTCGCCCGACATGGTCAGCAGGAGGTCGGGGACCGTGTCGAAGCCGGCCACCGTGCGGGCGATCTGCTCGTACGGGAAGCGGTGCTCGCCCAGCAGGCGCAGGGCCTCCGCCGGGGCGGACGTCGAGACGCCGCGGACGCCGGTCAGGCGCAGCTCGCGGGTGGTGATGAGGTCCGGGCGGCACACCGCGGTCACCCCGTCACCGCGGCTGCCGGCGTAGACCACCCGGGCGCGGAGCGCGGCCAGCTCCATGGCCTGGCCGAAGGCCGCCGGGGCGTGGGCGGTGATGTCGACGACCACGTCGGCGAGGCGGCCCGCCGCCGACCGCAGCGCGGCGACCGGATCCTCGCGGGTCACGTCGACGGTCAGGTCGGCGCCCAGGGCACGGGCCGTCGCCAGGCGGTCGGCGTCGTGCGGGCCGGCACCGGTCACCAGCACGAACGCGGCGCCGGCCGCCTTCGCCGCGGCAGCCGCGCAGATGCCGCGGATGCCCGGGCCGAGGATCGCCACCACCTCGCCCTCCCGCAGGGCCGGCACCTCGACGGCCCAGGTCACCGCACCGGCGAGCGGGTTGAACAGCGTTGCCGACACCGGGTCCAGCGACGCCGGCACGCGGTGGACGACGGACTCGGGAGCCAGGTAGTGGTGGGTGGCGTAGCCGCCCCACAGGCTCGGCGGTACCGACGTCGGCACCATCCCGTATGAGGTCATCGGGCCGAAGTGGACGCAGTTGGCGAGGTCGCCCGCCGCGCAGCGGGCGCAGGTGCGGCAGGCGCGGCGGTTGCTCACCGCCACCCGGTCGCCCTCCCGCACGCCCCAGCGGGAGGACGCGGCCGGGCCGATCCGCTCGATGACGCCGACCGTCTCGTGGCCCGGGACGAAGCCCAGCGGCCAGCGCATGCGGCCGGTGAAGACCTCGTGGTCGCTGCCGCACATGCCGCAGGCCTCGACGCGCAGCAGTGCGTCGTCGTCGCCGATCTCCGGCTCCCGGAACTCCTGACGCTCCAGGCGGCCGTAGTCGGTCAGGACCAGCGCCCTTGGCTTCACCACGCGATGGCCTCGCCGCCCCAGGGCGTCAGGATGCCCTGGGTGTCCTTGAACCGCTCCGGCAGGTGCTCGACGTTCATCCAGGTGGCGTTGAGCCGGCCGAAGCCGATCGTGCGGGCGCAGCGCAGGCCGAGCTCGACGATCTCGCCCTCGTCGAAGTGCTGCCGCAGCTCGTCGTAGACGCGCTCGTCGATGCGCAGGTGGTCGGTGGCGAGCAGGTCGGCGAAGCGCAGCGCGGCCCGCTCGGCCGGGGTCAGGTCGGGCGCCTCGGCCGGCCTGGCGAGCGAGCAGACGAGGTCCTCGTCGACGCCGGCGTCGATGCCCGACTGGTACCGCACGGCCATGCAGCTGCGGCACTGGTTGTGGAACGCGAGCCGGATGCGGATGAGCTCGACGAGCCGGGGCGGGAGGGTGCCCTCGTCGGCGAGCGCCTGACGGTAGGCGTCGTTGACGGCAGCGGCGATCTTGGGGCGGTGGGCGAGGATCGAGGCGTGGACCTGCTCGATCTGCTCGCGCTGGGTCGCGGTGGCCGGGTCGATGACGGCGTGGCCGGCCGCGGGCCGGATTCGGGCCATGGCGGGGGTCCTTCCAGGGGTATCACTCAGTGATATAGGGTATCGAAGAACCGATACGACGACGGTAGAGAGGGCCGATCGTGGCTGTCAAGACGATCGACGTGGTCAGCCGTGCCCTGGCGGTGCTGGAGCAGGTGTCGCTGCACCAGCCGGCCAGCCTGGGCGCGCTCGCGCGCGAGCTCGACCTGGACAAGAGCGCGGTGCAGCGCATCGTGGCCACGCTGCACGCGGACGGCTGGATCCGGCCCGACGCCGTGGGGCAGGGCGGCTGGACGCTGACCGGCCGGGCCCTCGCGGTCGGCGGGCGGTTCGCGGCGGGGGAGGACCTGCGGGCCCGCGCCCGGCGGGTGCTGCGCGAGGTCCACGCGGCGACGGGGGAGACGGTGTGGCTCGCCGTGGCCGACGGCGGCAGCCTGATCGTGGTGGACGAGATCGCGAGCACGCACGTGCTGCGGGTGACGTTCCCGATCGGCTACACGGGCCCGTTCGGCCCGGACACGGCAGGCGGCGTGGCAATCCTGTCCCAGGACCCGACCGCCGCGACCGGCCACGGAGCCGACGGGGCTGGGCACGACGGCGCGACCGAGCATGGTGAGGTGGCTGGGCAAGAGGGCGCAGCCGGGCACAGGAGCGCGGCGAGGCACGGCGATGGGGCCGGGGGCGACGACGGTGGCGTGGGGATGTCGGCCGAGGTCCGCGCGCGGCTGGCGAAGGCGCACCGGGACGGCTTCGCCGTGCAGATGGCCGGCGAGGTCCCGCTGTGGGCCGCCGCGGTCGCCCTGCCCCGCGAGGCCGGAGCCCTCCCGGCCGCGGTCGTCATCGGCGTGCCACAGAGCCGGGGCGGCGAGCCGGAGCTGCGCCGCCTCGGTGCGGTCCTGGCCGATGCGGTCCGGACCGCCTATGCGGGAGGCTGACCTGCACGACTGCGGCGGGCGCTGGGCCGAGACGTCCGGACCGCCTATGCGGGGGGCTGGCCGAGCGGGCGGTCCTCGGTCCAGTCGACGATCAGCACGCGCTCGGCGAACCGCCAGCCCTCGTCGGTCTCGGCGTACCGGTCCTGGTAGCGGATCGACATGACGAAGACGCGGTCGTCGTAGAGGTGGTGGGCCATGCAGTAGACCTCGCCCCGGTCGCCGTCGACGAGGTGGTTGCCGACGAAATGGGTGGTCACGCGATATCGGGACAGGGCCGCGATCCGTTCGGCGATCGCGGCCCGGCCACGCACGTCCAGGTCGGGCTCGCGGGCCAGCCGCCCGTCCAGGGTGAACAGGGCGGCGACGCCGTCCGCGTCCCGGCGGTCGCAGCCGCGGGCGTACTCCAGCGCCAGGCGGCGCACCGCGTCAGAGTCCATGCTCGGTCGCGATCCTCTCCATCTCGGCCCGGATCTCCGGCAGCCCCAGGGAGCGGCACGACAGCACCAGGCGGTCGACACCGGCAGCCGTGGCGCGCCGGACGAACGACGGGTCGGTCGCCGTCAGTGACACGGTCAACGTCACCTCGATCGCATCCGGGTCCCGCCCAGCCAACGTAGCGTGCCGGCGTACCACCCCGGTGAGCTCCGGCAACACGGAGAGGTCGACGCCGAGCGGGTGGAACCCGTCGCCGAGCCGTCCGGCGCGCCGGGCCGCGGCCTCGCTGTGCCCGCCGACGTGGATCGGCACCCCGCCGGGCTGGAGCGGCTTGGGGAAGCAGCGCGCGCCGCGGAACGCGAAGAACTCGCCGGCGAAGTCGCTCGGGTCGGTGCTCCACAGCGTGCGCAGCACGCGGATCGCCTCGTCGGTGCGCCGGCCGCGCGAGGAGTAGTCGACGCCGAGCGCCGCCATCTCCTCGCGCATCCAGCCGACGCCCACGCCGATCCGCAGGCGGCCGCCCGACAGTACGTCCATCGTGGCGAGCCGCTTGGCCAGCTGCACCGGATGGTGCTCCGGCAGGATGAGCACGCTGGTGGCCAGCCGGAGCCGCTCGGTGCGGGCCGCGACGTGGCCGAGCACGGCGAGCGGGTCGGGGAACGGGGTGTCGTCGGGCAGCCCGATGTCACCGTCCGGCGTGTAGTGGTGCAGCCGTTCGTAGTCGGACACGACGACGATGTGCTCGGAGAGGTACAGCGACTCGAAGCCGAGCCGGTCCGCGGTCTCGGCCAGCTCGGTCATGAACCGCGGATCGGCCGGGGCGCCTCGGTCGTACGGCGGGGCGACGGCGAACTTCATGCGGGCACCAGCTTCAGTGCGGCCTTCGGGCACGCGTCGATCGCGCGCCGGGCGGCGTCGAGCAGCTCCGGCGGTACCACTGGAGCAAGAATGACCAGCTCGTCGTCGGTGTCGTCGAGGCGGAACAGGTCGGGGGCGGTCTCGGCACATGTGCCGTAGAGGTCGCACCGGGCCCGGTCCACCTCAATCCCGCTCATCCCACTCCACCATCAACCGCTCCAGGCCGCGGCCGGTGACGCTGCGGCGATGGCGGACCTCCTGGTCCGGCGCGATGCGCAGGCTCGGCAGCCGGCTGGACAGCACCTCGATCGAGATGCTCATCTCCAGCCGGGTGAGGGCGGCGCCGACGCAGTGGTGGATGCCGTGGCCGAACGCCATGTGCTGCCCGGCGTTCGCGCGCGACGGGTCGAAGGTCTCCGGCTCGTCGAACACCGTCTCGTCGTGGCCGGCGGAGTCCTGGCTGACGAAGACGAACGCGCCGGCCGGGATCGTCGCGCCGTGCAGCTCGATGTCGCGGGCCGCGCGGCGGAAGATACCGGTCGCCGCGCCGTCGTAGCGCAGCGCCTCCTCGACGGCGCCGGGGACGCGCCGCGCGTCGGCGGCGACCTCCGGCCAGTGGCCGCCGTCGAGCAGCCGGTAGATCGAGCTGCCGACGCCGTTGGGCACGGTGTCGTTGCCGCCGAGCAGCAGGGCGCTGATCTGTTCGACCACGTCGAGGCGGTCCAGGCCCTGCGGGGTGCCGTCGACGAGCCGGCCCATCATGCTGGCGAAGTCGTCGCGCGGCTCGGCGATGCGGGCGGTGATCAGCCGGTCGACGTAGGCGAGGTACTCCAGGAAGCTCTGCGCGAGCGACCGGGAGATCGCCGGGTCGTGCCGGGCCAGGAACAGCTGGAACCAGGAGTGCACCCAGGCGTGCACCTGTGGCTCGTCCTCGCGGGGCAGGCCGATGAAGATGCCCATGAGCCGGGCCGGTGCGAACGTCGCGAAGTGGGCGACGAGGTCGGCGCGGCCGTCGGCGACGACCAGGTCGACCGACTCGTGCATCAGCTCGCGGTACCGGTCGCCGAGCTTGGCGACCGCGCGGGGCGTGAACGCCCGGGCGACCGCCCCGCGCAGCCGGGTGTGCGTCGGCGGGTCGACGTTGGCGACGAACCGGCCCAGGAACGCCTCCTGGGAGCCGAGCATCTCGCGCACGTCGTCCTCGAGGCGGTGGGCCGCGGTGAGGATGCCGTCGGAGGAGAACCGTTCGTTGTCGGCGAGGGCGGCGCGCACGTCGTCGTAGCGCGTGAGCACCCAGGCACCGAGGTTGTCGCTGTAGTAGAGCGGGCGCGCCTGTCGCAGGCGCCGCAGGAAGGGATACGGGTTGCTGACATGCCAGTCCGACGTGACGTCGTAGTCCTCGGCGGTGGCGGCGGCGGTCACGGTCATTGACGACCTCACCTCAAGAGGGCTAAGTTGTCTCTCCTAGAGAGACGCCGTCTCTCTGTTGTGCCCGGAACGGTAGGCGTCGGTTTTCATGGCTGTCAAGGGAGTCCAGTCGCTGGCGACCGGGCTGCGCGTCCTCGAACTGGTCTCGCGGCACCAGCCGGTCGGCGCGAGCGAGGTGGCCCGGCACATGGGGCTGCACAAGAGCGTGGTGCACCGCGCCCTGATCACGCTGGGCGAGGAGGGCTGGATCCGCCCGTTCGGCGAGCCGCCGGCCGTGCGCTGGGTGGTCACCGGCCGGGCGCTGTCGGTGGGCAGCGCGTTCGCCGCCGAGGCGGCCGCCCGCGAGCAGGCCCACCAGCTGCTGCGGCAGCTCAGCGCCGAGAGCGGCGAGACGGTGCTGCTGTCGGTCCGCGACGGCGACCGGCTGCTCGTCGTCGACGCGGTCGAGAGCACCCAGCCGCTGAAGGTCACGTTCCCCGTCGGCACCAGCACGACGATCGACCTGGAGACGGCGGCGGGGGAGGCCCTGCTGGCCGGGATGGGCGACGCCGAGGTGACCGAGCTGCTCGGCGAGGAGCCGGCCCGGGCCTGGCTGCCCCGCCGGGCCGACTACGCGCGCCGCGGCTACGCGACGCAGACCCACCCGGCGAGCCCGTTGTGGGCGGTCGCCACGCATCTGCCGGTGGCGCCGGACGGCTCGGCGGCGGTCGTGGTGATCGCCGTCCCGCAGCACCGCTGCGACCGTTCGTCACTGGAACGTTTGGGCGAACGTTTGGTCGAGCTGGCCCGGATCACGCGAAGAACTGGCTGATCGCGTTGACACCGAGCAAACGCTTGGTTGATGATACGCCTCACACCTCGCTGGCGAGCGAGGTGCTCATCTTCCCTCCGCCGAGGTGATTCCAATGCGCAAAAGGCCATTGCTCGCCACGATTCTCTGCCTTCCACTCCTGCTCGCCGGCGCGTGCGGCGACTCGGGTGACGAAGGCGGGGGAACCGAACAAACGATCAAACTTGTCGGTCTCTGGGAGATCAAGGGTGAGAGCTCCCAGGCCATCAACGACTACCACGACGGGGCCCTGCTCGCGGTCGAGGACATCAACGCCGCCGGCGGCATCATGGGCCGCAAGGTGGTGCTCGACCGGGTCGCGATCGACCCGCTCAACCCGCAGAAGGCCACCTCCCAGTTCCTGGAGGCGGTCGACAAGGACCCCGACATGCTCATCGGGTTCCCCTCCGCCACCGCCCTCATCTCCGCCAAGGGCCAGATCGACCGCAGCGGCATCCCGCTCATCGCCACCGCCAGCGCCAGCACGGCGCTGCGCTTCGGCAGCGCGGGCGCCAGCGAGTGGGCCTGGTACGTGCAGCCCTACGACGAGTTCAAGAACCAGGCCGCCGTGCGGTACGTCCTCGAGGACCTCAAGGCGACCAAGGTCGGCCTGATGGGCACCAACGAGGCCTACGGCACGACGAACATCAAGAGCCAGACCGCCCTGCTGCAGCAGAAGGGCCTCACGCCCTTCGCCAGCCGCACCTACGACGCGACCGCGACCGACCTGACCCAGCACGTGCTGGCCATGAAGGGCGCCGACGCGGTCATCAGCTTCACCTTCCCCAACCCGCTCGCCATCGAGATGAAGCAGTTCCTGCAGAACGGCATCGACGTGCCGGTCTTCTCCAGCAGCTCGGCGACGCTCGCCGTCAACAACAAGCTGCTCACCGGCGAGCCGCTGAAGAACCTGCACGCGGTCGTCCCCTGCGACCCGGCCAGCTCCACCGACGCCAAGGTCAAGGCCTTCGGCGAGAAGTACAAGACGAAGTTCAACGAGGTGGCCACCAGCCTGGCGGCCGGCTCCTACGACGCCGTCTGGATCGCCAAAGCCGCCATCGAGAAGGCCGGCGGTACCGATCCCGCCGCCATCAAGAAGGCGATGACCGAGATCAACGTGACCGGCAACGTCATCTGCTCCGGCAGCTACAAGGCCGACGCCGCCCACATGATGAACCGCGACATGGCCATCGTGCAGTACGCGGCGGACGGCTCGTCCAAGGAAATCAAGCGGTACACCTTCGAAGAGCTGCCGGCCGCCACGAGCTAGCCAGCGGTACTGCGGGAAGGCAGGCCATAGTGGACAACGTCATCGCGCTGACCGCGAGCGGAATCGCCTCCGGAGCTGTTCTGGCGATCGCCGCGCTCGGTTTCCTGGTGCTGCACAACGCCACCGGCGTGGTCAACTTCGCCCACGGCGACCTCATCACGCTCGGCGCCTACCTGGGCGTGTGGGCCACCACCGACCTGGGCCTGCCGGTGCTGCCCGGCTACCTGCTGGCGCTGCTGGTGATGGCGGCCGTCGGCCTGCTCATCGAGCGGACCGCGTTCGCGCCGCTGCGCAAGAAGCCGCTCATCGTGGTGGTCATCGCGACCCTCGCGGCGGCGACCGTGATCCGCGGCCTGATCGCCGTGTGGCAGGGCTCGACCCCGAAGACCCTGCCCAGCCCGGCCGGCGACGGCGCGCTGCGGATCGCGGGCGCCACCATCGCCCACCAGCGGCTGCTCATCGTCGCGGTCGCGGCGGTGGCGGTGGTGGCACTGCTGCTGCTGTTCGGACGCACGTCGTTCGGTCGCCAGGTCCGGGCCCTGGCGACCGACCCCGACACCGCCCGCCTCCAGGGCGTGCGGACGAAGGCGATCGGCATGGCGGCGTTCGTCATCTCGTCGGTGCTGGCCGGGCTGGCCGGGCTGCTGGTCGCCCCGCTCGGCGCGGTCGACCTCAACCTCGGCTTCGGCCTGATGATCACGGCCTTCGCGGCGGCGGTGCTCGGCGGCTTCGGCAGCCTCACCGGCGTCGTGCTGGGAGCGCTCGCGATCGGACTCATCGAGCAGCTGGTCGGCGGGCTTCTCTTCCCGTCGTACTCCACGATGCTCGCGCCGATCGTGCTGTTCCTGGTCATCGTGTTCCGCCCACAGGGTCTCGTCAACGTCACCAGGAGCCGGCTGTGAGCACCGTGCAGATCGACCCGGAGGCGCCGGCCGTCCAGCCGGCGCCCCGGCCGCCGCTGTGGTTCCTGCGGCCGCAGCCGCACGACCGCCGCCGCCACCTGCTCGCCATCGCGGCCTTCGTGGTCGTGGTGGCGCTGGCGGGCCCGGCCATCGGCGGTACCTCCAGGGCCAACCAGTTCCTGGTCAACCTCTGGATGATGTACTCCGTCGCCGCCATCGGCTTCTACTGGATCTTCGGCCTCGCCGGCCGGTTCGCGTTCTGCCAGACGTTCATGATGGCGTTCGGCGGCTACCTGTCGGCGTGGGTCACCAGGGAGGGCTATCCGTTCATCGCCGGCATCGGCGTGGCGATGGCGACCACCGCCGTGGCGGCCGGCATCGTCGGCACGCTCGTGCGCAAGGCGCAGCACTTCTACTTCGCCATCGCGACGTTCGCCGTGACCCAGGTCGGCATCATCGTGTTCGCCCGGGCCGACGGCTTCACCGGCCCCAACGGCCAGACCGTCGGCATCGGCGCGCCCGAGCTGTTCGGCTACGTGTTCCGCCGCGACGCCGAGGTGTTCTGGCTGTTCCTCGGCGTGCTCGCGGCGTGCCTGGTGGTCGGCGCGCTCATCGAGCGCTCGCCGATGCGCCGCGAGGCGATCTCGGCCCGGGACAACTTCACCGTCGCCCACCTGGCCGGCGTGCGCGCGAACCGGGTGCACATCGTGCTGTTCATGCTCGGTTCGGCGCTCGGCGGGCTGTCCGGCGCGATGATCGGGCACTGGCAGGGCGTGATGGGCTCCGACTCGTTCGGCATCGACCTCACCATCGGGCTGTTCCTCATCCTGCTGCTCGGCGGATCCGACTCGCTGTGGGGGCCGGTGATCGGGTCGGCGGTGTTCGTCGCGCTGCCCAAGCTGCTGTCCGACATCGAGCGCTTCGGCAGCATCGTGTACGGCGTGCTGCTGCTGGCCGTCGTGCTGGCGCTGCCGAATGGGATCGCCGAGAGCGTCCGGCGGTTGTTGCAACGGGTCTCGTCGAAGGGGGCCGGCGATGCTGCGGGCTGAGCGGATCACCGTCGACTTCGGCGGCGTGCGCGCCGTCGCGGGCGTCGACCTGGAGGTCGGCGCGAAGGAGATGCTGGGCCTGGTCGGCCCGAACGGCAGCGGCAAGACCACGCTGCTCAACGCGGTCTGCGGGGTCGTGACGGCCCGTGGCGCGCTGACCGTCGACGGGCGACGGGTCCGGCTGAGCCGCCCCGCCGCGACCCGCGCGGCCGGCATCGCCCGGGTCTTCCAGGCGCCGCAGATCTTCGACGAGCTGTCCTGCCTGGAGAACGTGCTGCTGTCCAGCCCCGACGGGCGCCTGGTCGGGCTGGTCGGTGCGGTGCTCGCCCGGCCGGCGATGCACCGCCGGGAGCGCCGCCGCGAGGCCGCCGCGCTGCGCGCGCTGACGACGGTCGGCCTGGCCGAGTACGCGTCCACGTCGTCGAAAACGCTCAGCTACGGACAGCGCCGGCTGCTCGAACTCGCGCGGGCGCTCGCCGCGGAGCCGAAGGTACTGCTGCTCGACGAGCCGAGCGCCGGGCTCAACGACGCCGAAACCGCGCAGCTCGCGCAGCTGCTGCGCGAGACGCGCGACACGGGGCTCGCCGTGGTCGTCGTCGACCACAAGATCGACTTCTTGGACTCGCTCTGCGACCGGCTGGTCGTGCTGGAGCTCGGCAAGGTGATCGCGCAGGGACCGCCCGACGAGGTCTGGCGGCACCAGCAGGTCATCAACGCCTACCTGGGGGTGGCCGGCAATGCTTGAGGTGGAAGAGCTGCACGTCCGCTACGGCACGACCCACGCGGTGCGCGGGGTGTCGCTGACCGTCGGCGCCGGCGAGGCTGTGGCCCTGCTCGGCCCGAACGGCGCCGGCAAGACCTCGACGCTGCGGGCGATCAGCCGGCTGACCACGGCCACCGGCGCGCTGCGGTTCGACGGCGAGGATCTCACCGGCCTGGCCGCCGAGCAGGTCGCCCGCCGCGGCCTGATCCACGTGCCCGAGGGCCGGCGGGTCTTCGTAGACCTGACCGTGCACGAGAACCTGCAGCTCGGGATGACCGCGCGGCAGGGCCGGGGCGGCGGGTTCAGCCTCGACGACGTGTACGACCTGTTCCCGGCCCTGGTGCCGCTGCGCAGACGGCTGGGCTTCGCGCTCTCCGGCGGCGAGCAGCAGATGACCGCCATCGGCCGGGGCCTGGTCGCCGCGCCCCGGATGATGCTCATCGACGAGCCGTCCCTGGGCCTGGCCCCGGTCGTGGTCGAAGCTGTCGCCGAAGCGCTGGTCGCTGTCCGTTCGCGCGTCGCGCTGCTCGTCATCGAACAGAACGTGCACGTCGCGGTGCGCGTCTGCCAGCGGGCCGCGGTGCTCAACGGCGGCACGATCGTCATGCAGGCCCCGGTCGAGGAACTGCACGACCGCGACACGCTGCTGGCCTCGTACCTCGGACAGCGAAAGACCGGCATCGGTGTCTGAGGTGCCGGCCCACATGTCCGCGGTCACGGGCGCGGGGGCAGTCATGGACGCTGGGGCAGCGGCGGTCGCCGGCCCGTTCGGCGGCCGCGTCGCGATCGTCACCGGGGCGGCCGGCGGTGCGGGGCGAGCCTGTGCGGCCCGGCTGGCCCGCGATGGTGCTCGCGTGGTGATCGCGGACATCGACGGCCGCCGCGCCGCCGCGACGGCGGCCGAAATCAATGCTGCGACCGCGTCCGACATCAATGCCGCGACGGCGGCCGAATGCAATGCTGCGGTGGCGGCCGGCATCAATGCCGCGGCCGACAGCACGGCGGTGACCCGAATCGCCGCCGCCACCACCGCGGCCGACATCCCCGCGGCGGTCGCGATCGCGGTCGCCGCCGACGTGAGCGACGAGGCGTCGGTCGCCGCGATGGTGGCCGCCGCCGTCGACGCCTTCGGCGGGCTCGACATCCTCGTCAACAACGCCGCCGCCCTCCAGCCCGAGCTGCACCGCCGCGACGGCGACCTGGTCGGCCTCGACCTCGACGTGTGGGAGCGGACGATGGCCGTCAACGCCGGCGGCACGTTCCTCGCGTGCAAGCACGCCGTGCCGGCGATGCGGGCCCGCGGCGGCGGCGCGATCGTGAACGTCGCGTCCGTCTCGGCGCTCGTCGGCGACGACGTGCGCGCCGCCTACGGCTCGTCCAAGGCCGCGGTGCTCGCCCTGACCCGCTACGTGGCCACCATGTACGGCCGCGACGGCATCCGCTGCAACGCCGTCACGCCGGGCCTCATCCTCACCGGCACCGCGCTCGCCGCGCTCAGCGAGCACCACCTCGACGAGTTCGCCGCCGAGCGGCTGCTGCCCTACGCCGCCGGACCCGAGGACATCGCCGCGGTCGTGGCGTGGCTGGCCGGCGCCGAGTCCCGCTGCATCACCGGCCAGTCCATCGTCGTCGACGCCGGCACGACCGCCCACCGGCCGCTGCACGCGATGCGCAACTGGTCGAACAACAGCAACAGGTCGAACAACAGCAACAGGTCGAACAACAGCAACGGAACGCGCGAACACGCATAGGAAGGAGCGTGAACGTGACCGAACAAGCCATCGGCGACGTCCTGCTGCACCTGCGCTGGACCGTCCCCGACGACCGGGTCCCCGGCTTCGAGGCGTGGTACGACCAGGAGCACCTGGCCGACATGGTCGACGTGCCGGGCATCCTCGGCGGGCGCCGCTTCGCCCGCGTCGAGAACGCCTACTCCTCGCCCAGCGAGTTCAACTTCCTCACGCTGTACCAGCTCGCCGGCGACGAGCCGCTGCGCAGCGACGAGTACAACCGCCTCTCCACCGACCCCAGCCCGTGGACCCTCGAGGTGGCCATGGGCCTCGGCCTCGGCCGGACCGTGTTCCAGCAGATCCGGCCGGTCGAGCCGGAGCCGAGACACCCGGCCGGGCCGGCGCTGTTCCACGTGCTCATGCGGGCCGACGCGGCCGTCGAGGACGACTTCACCCGCTGGTACGACGACGAACACCTCCCGGCGATGCTCGCGGTGCCCGGCGTGCTCGGCGCGCGGCGGTTCCGCGCCGTCGCCGACGACGCCGGGTTCGGCGTGCACCCGGCCCAGGCCGACCATCCCTATCTCGCGGTGTACGAGCTGGAGTCGCTCGACGTCGTCGGTACCGCCGAGTTCAGGGCGGCCGGAAAGCGGACGCCGCTGCGCGAGCAGCTCGGCGACGCGATCGCCGCGCACGTGCAGACCTACCGGCAGGTGTTCCCCGCGAGCGGTGCGTATGAGGGTCGGTGACCTCGACGTGGTCGGCGTGCCCGACGGCATCGGCCACGTCCGGCCGCTCGAGTTGTACCTCGCCGGCGGCAAGCGGCCGGAGGAGCTCGGCAAGGGCGGGCGCGACGAGGACTGGGCCGAGCACCGCGACCTGTGCCTGCCCGACGGCCGGCTGGAGATGCCCGTCGGCACGTTCCTCATCCGCACCGGTGAACGCGTGCTGCTGGTCGACGCCGGGTACGGCCCGCAGGCCCCCGCGTCGGTCAGCGGCACCCGGCTGATGGACAACCTGGCGCAGGCCGGCGTCGCCCCGCAGGACGTGACCGACGTCGTGCTGACCCACCTGCACATGGACCACATCGGCTGGTCGGCGGTCGACGGCGTCGCGACGTTCCCGAACGCGGTCTACCGCTGCCATGCGGCCGACTGGCGGTACTTCGTGGAGACCAGCGGGACGCAGGACGCCCGCTATCGCGAGGTCGCCGCCGCCACCCTGGCGCCGATCGCGGACCGCTTCACCACCTGGAGCGGCGACGAGACCCTCGCGCCGGGCGTCGACGCCGTCGTCGCGGCCGGCCACACGCCCGGCTGCACGACCGTGGTGCTCAGCTCGCGCGGTGAGCGCACCGTGCTCATCGGCGACGTCGTGCACCACCCGGTGCAGCTGCTCGACGACGCCTGGGCCCGGGTCGTCGACGTCGACGAGCAGCAGGCGCGCGACACGCAGGTGCGCCTGGTCAACGAGTTCATCCGCGACGGCACGCCGGTCGTCGGCGCGCACTTCCCCGGCCTGCGCCCCGGGCGGATCGTGCTGGATGGCGACGGCAGGCGGCGGTGGACCTAGCCATCCTGGACGACTACCAGGGCGTCGCGTTGTCCATGGGCGACTGGTCGTCGCTGCCCGTGCGCATCACCGTGTTCCGCGAGCACCTGGGGTCGCCGGACGACGTCGTCCGCGCATTGCAACCGTTCGACGGCGTCGTCGCCATGCGCGAACGCACAGCGCTGCCCGGCGAAGTGTTGCGCGCTTTGCCGCGGTTGCGCCTCGTCGCGACGGCCGGCATGGCCAACGCGGCCGTCGACCTGCGCGCGGCGGCCGAGTGCGGCATCACCGTCTGCGGCACGACCGGCATGGCCGGGGCCGTCGCCACCGTCGAGCACACCTGGGCGCTCATCTTCGCCCTGGCGAGGCAGATCCCGCGCCACGACGCGCTCGTGCGCGCCGGCGGGTGGCAGGCCGGCCTCGGCACCACGCTGCACGGCCGGACGCTCGGCATCGTCGGCCTCGGCAACATCGGCCGCGGCCTGATCCCGGTCGCGCAGGCACTCGGGATGCGGGTCACCGCGTGGAGCCGCCACCTGACCGCCGCCCCGGAAGGCGTCGAGGCGCCGGGCAGGGAGGCGTTCTTCGCCGGTGCCGACGTGCTCAGCGTCCACGTCAAGCTGGCCCCCTCCACCCGCCACTACATCGGCGCCGCCGAGCTCGCGCTGCTGAAGCCCTCGGCCCTGCTGGTGAACACCTCCCGCGGCCCGATCGTCGACACCGCCGCCCTCGTGGCGGCGCTGCGGGCCGGGCGGCTGGCCGGCGCGGCCCTCGACGTCTACGACACCGAGCCGCTGCCGCCCGGCGACCCGCTGCGCGCGGCGCCGAACGTGGTGCTCTCGCCGCACCTCGGCTACGTCACCCGGGAGTCGTACGCGCAGTACTTCCCGCAGCTCGTCGAGGACGTCGCGGCGTTCCTGGCCGGGCATCCCGTCCGCGTGCTGGAGGAGGCGCCGTGAACCCGCAGGACGTGCCCGAGCCACCGCTGTCGCCGTGGCGGCCGCCGTCGTACACCGTCGACCGGCACGGCAAGGTGAGCGGCGCCCGGCCCCGCCGCGCCAACAACTGGGGCCGCTGGGGCGCGGCGGACCAGCGCGGTACCGCCAATCTCATCACCGACGACACCGTCCGCGCGGCCGCCGCGGCCGTGCGCACCGGCCGGCGGTACCCCCTGGGACTCCCCATCGGCGGCCCACCCACCGGCGCCGTCCCGCGCGCCATGGTCGTGCGCACGTCCACCACGGCCGACGGGGTGGTCGCCCGGACCGCGGCGCACCCGGCGTACTCCGACGACCTGCTGGTCATGGGCACCCAGACCTACACCCAGCTCGACGGGCTGGCCCACGTCGCCGACCGCGACACCCTCTACAACGGCTACTGGGCCGGGCTGGTCACCGCGGCCGAGGGCGCCCGGCGGCTCGGCATCCACCACCTCATCGACGGCATCGTCGGGCGCGGCGTGCTCGTCGACGTCGCGCGCCACCTCGGCGTGCCCGTGGTGCCGCCCGGCACGGTCATCGGCCCGGCGCTGCTCGACGCGGTGTTGCGGGCCACCGGTACCGCGGTGGGCCCGGGCGACGTGCTGCTCGTGCGCACCGGCGTGCTCGGCAGCTGGGACGGCGTCCACGGCAGCCTCGGCACCGCACCGCAGGCCGGCCTCGACGTGTCGTGCGTGCCGTGGCTGGCCCGCCACGACGTGAGCCTCGTCGGCGCCGACAACTCGGCGGTCGAGGCGCTCGACGCCACCGCCGGCTCGTGGCGCATCCCGCTGCACCTGGCCGCGCTGCGCGACCTCGGGCTGCTGCTGGCCGAGCTGCTCTGCCTCGACGACCTGGCCGAGGCGTGCGCCGCGGACGGCGTGTGGGAGTTCATGTTCGTGGCCCTGCCGCTACCCCTCGTCGGCGGCGTGGGCTCCCCGATCAACCCGCTCGCGATCCGCTGACGGTCGCAGCAGGTAGCCGGATGCCAGCGCGGTGACCACGGCCGCGGTGGCGAGCAGGATGCGGTACCCCAGCGCCGTGACGAGCCCCGCCCCGACCGCGATCGAGATCGTCTGCGGCACGGTGATCATGGTGCTCGCCGCGGCGTACACCCGGCCCTGCAGGTCGGCCGGCGTGACCCGCTGGAGCAGGGTGGTGAAGCCGACGACGATCCACGGCAGGCTCACCCCGAACAGCCCGACCCCGCCGAGCACGAACGGCAGCGACGGCGGGGTCTGCAGCAGCGCCCCGACCGCCGCGGTGGCCAGGCCGAGCCCGATGACCCGCCGCTCGCCGAGCCGCCGCACCAGGGGCGCCGCGGTCGGCCCGCCCAGCAGCGCGCCGGCGCCCTGCACGGCGACGAGGACGCCGACGAACGCCGGCTGCCGGTGCAGCCCCTGGCCCACGACGGCGAACACGGTCGTCTCGGTGAAGCCGAACACGAGCAGGGCGGTCGCGGTCGCCGTGACCACGTGCCGCAGCGGCGCGGTGCGGCCGACGAACCGGACTCCGGCGAGCATCTCCGCCGACCAGTGGTGCTGCCACGGCTTCGGCCGCGGTTCGCGCAGCCGGAGTTTCAACAGACACATCACCGGTACCGCGAAGGTCACCGCGTCCAGCACCGCCACGAAATGCCCGCCGAGCAGCACGAACAGCCCCGACCCGGCGAGCGGACCGACGAGCCGCAGCGTCTCCTGGGCGGTGCGCAGGAACCCGTTGGCGTCGGCGAGCTGCTCCGTCGGCACGATCTGGATCAGCAGCGCGGACTGCGCCGCACCGAGCACCGCGTAGGCGAGCCCGTGCAGGCTCATCACGAGGTACACGATCCAGACGTCCTCGGCGCCGTCGACCAGCAACAACAGCAGCACGACGGCCGCGCTGACCAGGTTGGCGACGACGAGCAGCGGCCGCTTGCGCACCCGGTCGACGAGCAGCCCGGCCACCGGCGCGAGCAGCGTCGGCGCGGTGAAGAAGAAGAACACGAGCCCGGCCGCGGCGCTGCTGCCGGTGAGTGACTTGACCCAGACGCCCATGGCCAGCCAGAGCGCGGAGTCCCCGAGCAACGAGCAGACCTGCCCGCCGAGGTACAACCGCACATCGCGGTTGTCCATCAGGCGGCGCATCGACATCGCCCGAATCTATGTTCTTGACGGTCAGGGCGCTACGCAGAGCGTTTGTCCTCCATGTGCACGATCTGCACCGCCGGGAAGACCGTACATATGCGATCATGGTGGCATGACGACAATCATGCGAGGGCTGTGACGCATAGGTCGGCCACGGCGGTGGTTCCCGGACTGCCGGCCGGGGTGCTCGGGCAGATCGCCCGTTGCGAGCGGGCCTACCTGTGGCCCGGTGCGGTCGCCGCCGCGCTCGCGGGGTGGAAGCAGGCCGTTCATCAGCCGGCGGCGGGGCTGTTCCGGGACGCCGTGCGGGCCGGATGTCTGTGTTGTGACCCGCTCGAGCACCGCGACGTGCTGGAGCGCGCGCTCGTCGCCCTCGGCCCACGGGCGCGGCGGGCGTTGCTGGCGCAGGTCGCGCCGCTGGACGACCGCTTCCGGCAGCGGACGTTCCACGATCCGTTCACGGCACCGGACCTGGCCTGGTGGCGCCGCCGAGCCTGAGGCCGCCGCGGTGCCGTCAGCCGGCCGCCGATCGTTGGCGTCGGGCTTCGGTCAGCAGCGCCAGCAGCTCCCGGCCGCGCGGACCCTGGGCGCGCATGACGGCCTTGACGCGGTCGTCGGTGCCGATCAGCGCGACCGCGTGATCTTCGGGCACGGGTCGAAGCCTAGTCTTGGTGATGGGCCCGCCACCGCCCGTCCAGGTCGATCTCGACGCCGGTCATCCGCGCCGCGAGGGCCAGGAGGCCGGCGGCCTGGCCACCGCCGTCGGCGCCGGGCCGGGGGATCGGCAGGTCCGCGACGAGGTCGCGCAGTGCGTGCGGCTCGGTGCCCCAGGCCCGCTCGGGCGCGTATCCGTTGAACCGGGTGCGGAGCGCGCCGCCGACCGCGTGGCGGAACCAGACGTTGCCGGTCGTGCTCCACTCGGCCTGGACGGCCTCGCCGCCGGCGCTGAGCCGCTCGAGGAGCCGGTCGGCCGGGCGCGGTCGGCGGCCGGGCTCCAGGACGACGACCCATTCGCCGTCCGTCCGGACCCACGCCAGGGGCCGGGTGCTCAGCGTGACCGGGCCGGTGCCGGCCACGTCCGGGTCGGCGCCGAGGGCGGCGGCGACGTCGGCGGCGGCGAGCCCGTGGACGTACGTCGCACAGCCGTCCCAGCCCAGCCAGTGCTCGTCGAGCGGGACCCCGCCGGACCCGCCGGGTGGCTGGGGCGAGCCGAGCGCCTCCAGGATGCTGTCGCGCACCTGCTGCGAGCCCGCCTCGGTCACCGCCCGGAACGCGGCCGCGAGCGCGGACGGGCTCGTGCAGGCCCGGGCCGCTGCGACGGCGCGCGCCTGGACTCCGTGCGCATGTCGCGCCAAGGCGTCGAGGCGCTCCATCGGCGCCGGCTCCCCGGCGACGACCGCCGCGATGGCCGGGTGCTCAAGCATCCCGGCCGCGCGAGCCACGTGCCCGGCCGCGAGTCGCGCCGCCATCCGCAGCGTCGCCTCGCCGGCGCGCTGGAGCGCCGCGGAGAGCTCGGGATCCTCGTGGGTGAGCAACTCGTACCTCGGCAGCACCCGCGCGACGACATCCTCCGGCCAGAGGCGCAGTGGCAGTGTCACCATCGGCCCGTCGATCATCTCCGCGGCAAGCTCGACGCCGGTGATCCGCGCCGCGAGCGCGAACATCAACTGATGGGTCGAGCCGATCCGGTCACCCCATGGCAGATCGGCCCGCAGCAGTTCGAGCGCTTCCGGATCGGCTCCGCCCCGGTCGTCTGGGAACAGCGCCTCGAACTCGGTCACCACGGTGCCGTGGCCGGCATACCTGAACCGCGTGACCGCGTTGATGTTCCAGTAGCAGCTCACCGCCCGGCCGCCGGTCAACCGGCGCAGCACCTCGCCGCGGCTGCCCTGCCACCCGCCGACCTCGGCCGCGACCACCCAGCCACCGACCTGCCGCAGCGCCACGCGGCTGTCGAAGTCGAGCCCGGCGTCGGTGGCCTCCTCGATCGACCCGCCGAAGGCCTCAGCCACGGCGGCGAGATCCATACCTTCGACGAACGTGACACAGGCTCCGTCGCCGAGCACCGAGTCGTCCACCCACCGGTACCGCTCGACCTCCTCCACGCGCGCACACCTTACGCGGACGACCTCGGTAAGGTGGCCCGGTGCGAGGGCGAGCCGGGCTCGGCGTGATGGCCGAGGCGCTCGGGGGCTGAGCGGGGCGCCCTACCCCGCGGCGATCACCTCGATCTCGACCAGCCAGTCGCTCACGAGCGTCTGGCAGACGATCGCCGTCGTCGGTACGGCCCGGCCGCCGAGCGCGGCCACCCGGGCGGCGGCGTTCGGCTCGGCGTAGGACGGGTCGGTGAGGTAGCTCGTGAGGCGCACGATGTTGTCGACCGTCATGTCCGCCGACGCCAGGATCGCGCGGATGTTCGACCAGATCAGGTCGAGCTGCTCGGCCAGGCCGGCGCCGGGTGTGCCGTCCGGGTGCAGGCCCATCGTGCCGGCGACGAACAGCAGCCGCGCGGCGCCGCGGACCTCCATCGCGTGGGCGTAGTCGTCGGTGGCCGGGTACACGCCGTCCGTGGGGCGGTGCGGGGTCAGCTCCATCCGATCATGCTTGCAGAGGTCACCCGGGGGAGTCGGGAGACGGGTTTCCGATCGACACCGGGCGGGGCCGGGGGTCTAATGCCCTCATGCTGGCCATCCGGGCCGGGCGGCTCTTCGACGGCGTCAGTGCCGTGCCCGTCGAGCGGCCCGTCGTGATCGTCGAAGGCGCGCGCATCGTCGCCGTGCTGGCCGGGGGCGAGCCGCCGGCCACGGCCGAACTCGTCGACCTCGGGGAGGCGACCCTGCTGCCGGGGCTCGTCGACTCCCACGTCCACCTGGTGTTCGACGCGAGTCCCGATCCCGTCGCTGTCCTCGCCGGCGCGGACGACGAGGCGGTACTGGCGATGATGCGCACGGCAGCGGAGCGTGCGCTGTCGGCGGGCATCACCACCGTCCGCGACCTCGGCGACCGCGGATACCTGGCGGTCCGGCTCCGCGAGGAGACGGCCCGCACCGCCGGCCCCGAGATCCTCGCCGCCGGGCCGCCGATCACGACCGGGCAGGGGCACTGCTGGTTCCTCGGCGGCGCGGCGTCCGGGGCCGACGGGGTTCGCGCGGCGGTGCGGGAGCACGCCGCGCGGGGCGTCGACGTGATCAAGCTGATGGCGACCGGCGGTGAGCTGACCCCCGGGTCGGCCTCGCACGTGGCGCAGTTCGAGGTCGACGAGCTGCGGGCCGCGGTCGACGAGGCGCGGCGGCACGGGCTGCCGACGACCGCGCACGCCCACGGCGCGGGCGGGATCGCCAACGCCGTCGCCGCCGGGGTCGACATGATCGAGCACGGCACGTTCATGACGGCGGACGGGGCCGAGGCCGACGCGGCGATCATCCGGGCCATCGCCGACGCGGGCATCCCGATCGGTGCCACGGTCGCGCAGAAGCCCAGGCCGGGCGTCACGCCGCCGCCGCGCATCCGGAAGGTGCTGCCGCTCATCGTCGCGGTGTTCCAGCAGGTCCGCGCGGCCGGCATCCCGCTGGTGTGCAGCAGCGACGCCGGCATCGGGCCGTTGAAGCCCGTCGACGCCCTGCCGTACGGGCCGGCGATGATGGCGGCGTACCTCGGCATGCCCCCGGTGGAGGCGCTGCGGTCGGTGACGTCCACGGCCGCGCAGGCGTGCCGGGTCGGCGACCGGAAGGGCCGCGTCGCGCCCGGGTACGACGCCGACCTGCTCGCCGTCGCGGGCGACCCGCTGGCGGACCTGGCCGCGCTGACGGCGGTGCGCGCCGTGTTCCGGGCCGGCGTGCGGGTCAGGTGAGCGCGGCGAGCACGTCGCGGCCCACCAGGTGGGCGGGGCGGGTGGCGTCGAGCGACACCAGCATGCCCCGCAGCCGGTACCACGCGGTCAGCGGCGCGGCCAGCTCGTGGTACCGCCGAAGCCGCTCCCTGATCACGGGCTCGACGTCGTCGGAGCGCCCGCCCGAGGCTCCCCGGGCCAGCAGCCGGCGGGTCAGCTCCTCGTCGTCGGCGTGCAGGTGGACGGCGACGTCGGCCGTCATCCCGAGCCGCTCCAGCGACCGGGCCTGGTCGAGCGTGCGGGGCATGCCGTCGAGCACGAAGCCGCCGGCCGCGAACGCCCCGCGCACCGCGTTGAACAGCAGGCTGTCCGGCACCAGCTCGCCGCGGTCCAGGTGGCCCTGCGCGGCGCGGCCGATCGCCGTGCCCCGCGACACGTGGTCGCGCAGCACCTCGCCGGTGGCGATGTGCGGGATGTGGAAGTGCCTGGCGATCCGCGCGCCCTGCGTCCCCTTGCCGGCGCCCGGCGGACCGATCATCAGCACTCGCATTCGAAACCCTCCAAGACGAGTTCGGTGAACAACGCCAACGACGCTACGAACGCGCGCGGCGGCCACCATCGGCACAACTGCCTATCCGCGCGCGGGATGGGTACCTAGGCAGGGTGCGGGACCTGCTGCGCAACAAGCTCGTGCCGCCGCGGCTGTGCCTGGGGTACCTCGAGCGCACCGAGCTGATCGGTCGCCTGGCCCGCGGCGCCGCGCCGGGCCGGCTCGTTTACGTCGCGGCGCCCGTCGGCAGCGGCAAGTCGACGGTCGTCGCCCTCTACGCCCAGACGGTGCCGCGGCTCGGTTGGTACACGGCCGACCCGATGGACGACACGGCCACCTTCTTCTGGGCGTACGTCCTGGCGGCGCTCGCCGACGCGGCGCCGGACGCCGTGGAGCGGGCCCGGCGGCTGCTCGCCGCGCCGGGCACCAGCATCGCCCAGGACGTGCTGCCGGCCCTGGTCAACGACCTGACCTTGCTGCCGGACCCGGTGACGCTCGTCATCGACGACTACGACGCCGTCACCGACCCGGGCATCCACGAGACGCTGGGGTTCCTCGTCGCGCACCTGCCGCCGACGCTGAGCCTGGTGGTGAGCAGCCGCCACCAGCCCCCGGCCGAGTGGCCGACCAGCCGGCTGCGCGGCAGCAGCGTGCTCATGGAGCTCGGCCCCAAGGACCTGCGGCTCAGCCGGGAGGAGGCGGCCACGCTGCTGGACCGGGAGTTCGGCGAGCCGCTGGGCGAGGCCGACGCCGACCGGCTCTACGACTGCACCGAGGGATGGTGCGCGGGGCTGCACCTGGCCGCGCTGTCGCTGCGCGCCCGGCCCGACTTCCACGAGCTCATCGCGTCGTTCTCCGGCACCGACCGCAACGTCGCCGACTACCTCATGAGCGAGCTGGTGGGCCGGCAGCCGGACGAGATGCGGGCCTTCCTGCGCCGCACCGCGATCCTCGACCGGTGCTCCGCCCGAGCTGTGCGACCACATCACCGGCGAGCACGACGCCGCCGAGCGGCTGAACCGGGCCGAGCGCGACGAGCTCTTCCTGGTCTCGCTCGACAACCAGGGGCGGTGGTTCCGCTACCACCGGATGCTGCGCGACGTGCTGCGCCGCGAGCTGGACCGGATGGAGCCCGGCCTCGAGCCGATCCTGCACGGCCGGGCCGCGGACTGGCTGCAGCAGCACGGGATGGTCGCCGACGCCGTCCGGCACGCGATGGCCGCCGGCGACACGGTCTGCGCCCGCGACCTGGTGCACCGCGACTACTTCCGGGTCGCCAACGACGGCCAGGTGTCCACCGCCATCAGCTGGTTCGACACCCTCGGCGCGGCGACGCTGCAGTCCGACGCGCGGCTGCTGGTCGCCCGGGCGATGACCGCGGTGCTCTCCGGCGACCTGGAGGGCGGGCTGGCCTGGCTGCAGGAGGCCGAGGGCCGGCCCGACCTCGACCCGGCGACGCGCGACGACATCGAGGCCAAGACGGCGCTGCTGCACCAGATGCACAGCTACGCCGACGGCGACATGGCCCGGGCGTGCGACTGGTCGGCGGTCGCGCTGCGCCGGGTGCCGCGCGACGACGTGTGGCACGGCACCGCGCTCGCCCACGCCGCCGGCGTCGACCTGCGGCGGGGTGAGGACGACACCGCACTGCACGCGCTGCGCCGGTGCCTGACCCGGGCCGACGCGACCGCACACCACCTCCTCGCCGTGCGCGCGATGGGCAATCTGCAGGTGTTGTACTGCGGGCGCGGCGACCGCGACGCTGTGCGCGAATGGGTCGACCGGGCGGCCGGCGACCCGCGCTGGCAGCGGCTGGACGAGCACACGCTGACGTACGCCCGGCACTTCGCCGAGGGCTGGCTCGCGCTCGCCGAGGACCGCCCGGAGGCGGCCGAGCCGTGCCTCGATCGGGCCTGGGAGCTGGTGCGGCGCGGCCCGTACCGGGTCGAGCAGGCCGAGGTGCGGGCCACCCTGGCGATCGCCCGCGCCCGGCTCGGCCGGACCGCCGACGCTGCCGGGCTGCGCGCCGACGTCAAGCGGATCCTGGCCGGCTGCCCCAGCCCCGGCCGGCTGGTCGTCCCGGCCGGGGAGTCCGCCGCCGGGCCCGAGACCGGCGCGGGCGGGCGGCTCACCGAGCGGGAGGTGGCCGTGCTGGCCGTGCTCGCCGAGGGGCTCACGAACGCGCAGATGGCCCGCCGCCTGCACGTCAGCGAGCGGACCGTGGCCGCCCACCTGCGAGCCATCTACCGCAAGATCGGCGTCGGCACCCGCAGCGCGGCCACGCGGTACGCGCTGGACAACAACCTCAGCCACTGACGCCGCGACCACCGTCGCCCGACATCACCAGGTGTCCACGAACCGTTCCGTGGACGGCGGCGCCGGCGGGCACGCGGACAGGGTGGCGGCGATGACCGTGCGGGTGTCGGCCGGGTCGATCACGTCGTCGATCTCGAACAGGCGGGCCGCGTTGAGGGCCTCGACGCGTTCGCGGTACTCCTCCGTCAGGCGGCGGACCGTGCGCTCGCGCTCGGCCGGGTCCTCGATCGCGGCCAGCTCCTGGCGCATGCCCAGGCGGACCGCGCCCTCCAGGCCCATCGGGCCGAGGTGGGCGGCCGGCCAGGCGACCGTGAGGACCGGCTCCTTGGTGCTGCCGCCGAGCATGGCCTGCGCGCCGAGGCCGTAGCCGCGGCGCAGCACCACGCCGATCAGCGGCACCCGCAGGCGGGCGCCGGCCACGAGGAGCCGGGACGTGTGCCGCACGAGGGCGGTCTGCTCCGCCGCGGGGCCGACCATCATGCCGGGGGTGTCGACGAGGGAGACGACCGGGAAGCCGTACGCGTCGCACAGCTGGAGGAAGCGGGCGCCCTTGTCGGCCGCGTCGCTGGTGATCGCGCCGGCCGCGTGCCGGGTGTGGTTGGCGATGACGCCGACCGTGCGGCCCTCGATGCGGGCCAGCGCGGTCACCAGCTCCGGCGCGAAGCGCTCGCGGAGGAGGACCACCGAGCCGGTGTCGGCCAGGGTGGTGACGATCGGCCGCACGTCGTACGCGGTGCGCTCCCGCTCCGGCACCATCCCGCGCAGCACCGCCTGGTCGGCGGCCGGGCCCGGCGGGACCGGGCCGGTGAAGAAGCCGAGGAGGCGCTTGGTGACCGCGACCGCCTCGGCCTCGTCGGCGACGGCCACGTCGACGACGCCGTTGCGGGTCTGCACGTCGATCGGGCCGATCTCCTCGGGCGCGAACGTGCCGAGGCCGCCGCCCGCGATCATCGCCGGGCCGGCCATGCCGAGGTTCGCCGTCGCGGTGGCGACGATGAGGTCGGCCGCGCCGGCGATCACCGCGTTGCCGGCGAAGCAGCGGCCGGCGACGACGGCGATCCGGGGTACGACGCCGGAGAGGCGGGCCCAGAGCGCGAACGTCCGCACGTCGAGGGCCGACGCCACCGGTACGTCGGTGTCGCCCGGCCGCCCGCCGCCGCCCTCGGCGAAGAAGACGACCGGGACGCGCAGCCGTTCGACCAGGTGGAGCAGCCGGTCGGTCTTCTGGTGCCCGCGCAGGCCCTGGGTGCCGGCCAGGACGGTGGCGTCGTAGGCGAGCACGGCGCACGCGGCGCCGCCGACCCGGGCGGTGCCGGCGACGATCCCGTCGGCCGGGGTGCGGGCCATGAGCTCGGCCAGGTCGCGGCGCTGCTCCTGGGCGGCCACGGTGAGGGCGCCGTACTCCACGAAGCTGCCCTCGTCGACCAGGTCGGCGAGGTTCTCCCGGGCGGTGCGCCCGCCGGCCGCGTGCCGTTTCGCGACCGCCTCGGGCCGCGCGTCGTCACGGGTGCACGCCTTGCGGGCGACGAGTTCGTCCATGGACATGCACCCATGGTGCAACATCACGGACGGGTCCAGCCGGTGATCATGGCCGCGGCGCGTTCGGCGATGCCGCAGACGGTCGCGTTGGTGTTGCCGGAGACGATCGTCGGCATGACCGAGGCGTCGGCCACCCGCAGCGCGTCGATCCCGCGCACGCGGAGCCGCAGGTCGACCACAGCGCGGTCGTCGAGGCCGATGCGGCAGGTGCCGACCTGGTGGGAGTACGTGCGCAGGCTCCGGAACAGGTAGTCGCGCACCTCGTCGGGATCCTGCACGGCCGGTCCGGGCAGCACTTCGGCGCCGCGCCAGGGCTCGAGGGCGGGCGCGGTGCCGATCGTGCGGGCGATGCGCAGCCCGGCCGTCATCACCGCCACGTCGTGCGGATCGCCGTAGTAGTTCGGGTCCAGCCGGGGCGGCGCATCCGGGCGGGCGGCGCTGAGGCGGACCGTGCCGCGGCTGCGCGGGGCCATGGCGGAGATGCCGATGCTCCAGCCCTCGCCGGTGCCGGGCATCGACGGAGGCAGCGCGGGTGCGTAGTACGGCATGTCGACGAACTGGAGCTGCAGGTCCGGGGCGGCCACCGACGGGTCGCTGCGGACCAGGCCGGCGACCTCGGCGCGGTTGGTGCGGCCGGGCGGCAGCGGGCGGGCCGCGCTGTAGATGACGGTGGACCGCGGGTGGTCCTGGAGGTTGGAACCCACTCCGGGCAGGTCGGCGACGACCTCGATGCCCAGTTGCTGCAGGTGCGCGGCCGGCCCGATGCCCGACAGCATCAGCAGCACGGCCGAGCCGACCGTCCCGGCGGTGAGCACGATCTCGCGGTCGGCGCGCGCGGTGCACACCTCGCTGCCCACGCCGTACCGCACCGCGGTGCAGCGCCCGCCCGTGAACAGCAGCCGGTGGGCCAGCGCGTCGGTGACCAGGGCGAGGTTCGGGCGGGGCAGGACGGGCACGAGATACGCGTCGGCGGCGCTCTGCCGCCGACCGTCCACAATGTTCAGGTCGGACCAGCCGAAGCCCTCGTCCAGGCCGGCGTTGACATCGGGTACGACCGGGTATCCGGTCTGCTGCGCGGCCGCCAGCAGGGCCTGCGCGACCGGATGGCCCGGTGCCGCCGGAGCGACCGTCAGCGGCCCGTCGACGCCCCGCGTGGCCGGGTCGCGCCCCGGGGCGTGCTCGCTGCGCCGGAAGTAGGGCAGCAGCTCCTCGAAGCCCCACCCGGTGGCGCCGGCGGCGGCCCAGGCGTCGTAGCTCGAGCGGTGGCCGCGGGTGAAGACCATGCCGTTGATGGCCGAGGATCCGCCGACGCCGCGGCCGCGCGGCCACGGCACCACGCCGCCGGTCGCGGCCTGCGGCACCGAGACCCCGGCCCAGTCGGCCGAGGTCCCCTGCAGCGTCGGCCAGAACGGTGGCGGCGCCTCCAGGGGCGAGCGGCCGCCGGCCTCCAGCAGCAGGACGCTGACGGCGGGGTCCTCGGACAGCCGCGCGGCGAGCACGCAGCCGGCGGTCCCGGCGCCGACCACGACGTAGTCGTACGTGGTCCTCATCCGCAGGCGCTACCCCGCAGGTCCCGCTTTACGCCAGGGCGAACCGCTCATCCCTTGAGGTCGCTGCGTGAGACGCCCTCGATGACGTACCGCTGCGCCAGCACGAACAACACCAGCGCCGGCACGCCGGCCAGCACCGCCCCGGCCATGACCAGGACCGGCTCAGCGCACGCTGCCCAGCAGGCGGCGGATCGGCGGCGTGAGCAGGGCCAGGACCGCGGCGAACAGGATCGCCGCCAGGCCGAGCGCGCCGAAGTACGGCCGCTCGTGGGCCGGGTCGTAGAAGCCGGCGAGCACCCCCGCCATGGCCGTGCCCAGGGCCACCGACAGGAAGAACAGCGCCACCGTCTGCGTGCGGAACGCGGCCGGGGCGACCTTCGTCGCCAGGGACAGCCCGACCGGCGACAGCAGCAGCTCGGCAATGGTGAACACGAGCAGGATGCCGGCCAGGGCGACCAGCGGCGCGCTGTTCGGCCCGCCGCCGGCCAGGGGCAGGAACAGCAGGAACGCCACGCCCATGATCGCGGTGCCGGCGGCGAACTTCACCGGCGTCGACGGCTGGCGGTCGCCGAGCCGGGTCCACAGCGCCGCGAAGACGCCCGAGAGGATGATCACGAAGATCGGGTTGATCGCCTGTACCCAGGAGACCGGCACCTCCCAGCCGAGGACGTGCCGGTCGAGCCGCTGGTCGGAGTAGATCGTGACGACCGTGAACTGCTGCTGGTACAGCGACCAGAACACGGCGCTGGCCAGGAACAGCGGCACGAACCCGGCCACCCGCCGCCGCTCCTCGGCCGTGACCCGCCGGCTGAGCAGCAGCAGCGCGAAGTAGCCGGCCGCGGCGGCCGCGCTGAGCACGACGACGGCGGTGGCCAGCCGCCCGGCCGGGACGACGACGGCCCCGGCCGCGAGCAGCAGGAGGGCGGCGACGGCGATGCCGGCCGCTCGGGCCCAATGGTTCCTCGGCAGCGGATTCGGTACCGCACGCGCCGCGTCACCCAGCCGCCGCCGGCCGATCGCGTACTGCGTCAGCCCGACCGCCATCCCGATCGCCGCGAGCGCGAAGCCGTAGTGGAACCCGAGCCGCTGCTGGGCCAGCCCGGTCAGCAGCGGACCGGCCAGCGCCCCGAGGTTGACGCCGAGGTAGAACAGCGAGAAGCCGGCGTCGCGGCGCGGGTCGTCCGGCGCGTACAGCGAGCCGACGAGCGAGGTGGCGTTGGCCTTCACGCCGCCGCTGCCGATCGCCACGAGCACCAGCCCGGCGGCGACGCCCGCCCGCCCCGGCAGTACCGCCAGCGCCACATGACCGGCCATGACCACGACCGCACTGCCGAACAGCACCCGCTCCGGCCCGAACAGCCGGTCGGCGGTCCAGGCGCCGAGGATCGTCGACAGGTACACCGCACCGCCGTAGGCGCCGACGATGCTGGTGGCGACCGCCTGGTCGATGCCGAGCCCGCCCCGCTCCGCCTCGTAGTAGAGGTAGATGAGCAGGATGCCCTGCATCCCGTAGAACGAGAACCGTTCCCACAGCTCGACACCGAAGAGGTTGCCGAGCACGCGCGGCTGGCCGAAGAAGGTCCCCATGGGCCTCCCGGCTACCCGGCGGGGCGGTGGCTACTCCTTGGGGTGGTCGGCCCGGAGCCGCACGTCGCCGACCCAGCCGACGACGGCCCGGTCGACCCGGTCGTAGACGCTGCGGGCGCCGACCGAGACGTGCGAGACCGGCGGCAGCACGGCGGTGAGCCGGTCGTAGAGGCGCTCGGCGGCGGCGATCGCCTCCGCCCGGCTGCGCGCCACCGGGCCGGCCTGCGCGGTGACCCGCACATACCCGCTGGTCGCCTCGACCGACCAGCCCCAGACGTCGGTCTCGCTGAACTCGAAGACCGACTGGGCGTAGCCGTCGAGGTCGCGGTGGTCGTCGGCCGACATCGCGTGCTCGGCCAGGATCGCGCTGAGCTGGTCGGAGAGCGCACTCATGCCGATGATTGTCTCCCGGACGCAACGTTTTCGTTGCCCGGGTCCGTCGGGTCGGCGGCCGCTGGTGCGCTGGAACCTCGCCACGGGTGAGGTGAGCCGGGTGCCGTTCGGGTCGACCGACGCGGTCACCCCGGCCGGGGAGGTGCTCGCCACCGACGGTGCGCCGGCTGCCGGGCCTGGCCTCCGGGGGTACCTGTCAGGCGGTCGGGGTCTCGGACGACGCCCGCACGGTGGTGGGCAGCGTGTTCGAGCAATCGCGATACAGCCCGATCGTCCGGCGCTGCAACTAAGGTTTCCCTTGTGGATGCGACGTTGTGGGACGCCTCGCCGGGCTGGCTCAACACCGCGAGCTACGGGCTGCCGCCCCGGCGCGCGTTCGAGGCACTGCAGGCGATGCTCGCCGACTGGCGGGTGGGCCGCACGTCGTGGGAGGGCTGGGACGCCTCGACCGGCCGGGCGCGGGAGTCCTACGCCCGGCTGATCGGCGTCCCGGTCGCCGACGTCTGCGTCGGGGCGCAGGTGTCGCAGCTGCTCGCCCCGGTCGCGGCGGCGCTGGCCGGCCGCCGGTTCCTGGTCCCGGACGTCGAGTTCACGTCGAACCTGTTCCCGTGGCTGGTCGCCGGCTCCTCGGTTCGTACCGTGCCGGCCGGGTCGCTGGCGTCCTTCGTGGACCGCGACGTCGACGCCGTCGCGTTCAGCCTGGTCCAGTCGGCGACCGGGGCCGTCGCCGACTACGCCGCCGTGGTGGCGGCCGCCCGCGCCCACGGCGCCCTGGTCATCGTCGACGCGACCCAGGCCTGCGGCTGGCTCCCGTTCGACGGCACGCTCGCCGACGTGGTGGTCACCGGCGGCTACAAGTGGCTGATGACCCCGCGCGGCGCCTCGTTCGCCTACCTGGCCCCGTCGCTGCGCCCGCTGCTGACGCCGTACGCGGCCGGCTGGTACGCGGGCGAGGACGTCCACGCCTCCTACTACGGCCCGCCGCTGCGCCTGGCCGCCGACGCCCGCCGCTTCGACATCTCCCCGTCCTGGCCGGCGTACGTGGGCGCGGCCCCGGCCCTGGAGCTGGTCGAGGAGCTGGGCGTGGCGGCGATCGGGGCACACAACGTCGCCCTGGCCAACCGTTTCCTGGCCGGGCTGGGACGCCCGCCGGGCGACAGCGCGATCGTGACGGTCGACGTGCCGGGCGCCGAGGAGCGCCTGGCCCGGGCCGGCATCCGCGCCGCCGTCCGCGCGGGCCGGGTGCGCGCGTCGTTCCACGCCTACACGACCGAGGCCGACGTCGACGCGGCCCTGACCGCCCTGACCGGCTGACCTTTTGCCCAGTTTGCGCCGTTAGATCAGGAACGAGCTGCGAGTCTGCGCGCCCACGTTGATGACGCCGACCACCGCGCCGGCCCCGTCGTGGACGTTCATCGTCCGGTTGCTGCGCATCACCTCGCGGATGCCCGGTGGCAGCGCGGGCGGGTTGTCCTCGGTCAGGCGCATCCGGGTCGCGGCGGCGATGAGGCGGGAGGCGAGGCGGGCGGCGTCGGCGCTGACCGGGACCCGCCCGAACTCCCAACTGGACACCGTGAGGTCCAGCAGTTCCAGCGTGTGGATCAGCAGCCAGTTCGGATCGGTGAGCACCATGGCCCGTTTGGCGTTCGCCTCGACGGCGGCCAGCGCCGCCGGCAGGTGGACATAGGGGTGCCACCCCGGCGGCAGCGCGTCGAGCCGGTACTGCAGGCCCGTCTGCCGGTACAGCGCGCGGTAGTTGCGCCGGTCCACGCCGTATCCGCGGGCGGCGGCCTGCGCCTGGAGGTCGGCATGCGCCTGCTCGGCCGTCTCGTGCACGATCCGGTTCGCCACGGCCAGTCCGTCGTCGTCGTTGAGGAACTGCGCCAGCGCACCGGCCTGGTCCTGGAACCGGCCCGGGAGATGCCCGCCGAACCGCCGCCGCACGTCGGCGACCAGCGCCTCCTGCCGCACCGGGTCGACCATGAGTGGCCTGTCGGCCTGCTTGCGCCGGAACCACCGCATGCCCGCTCCTCACCTCACCGACGAATTCGTCTCGGGTCGTCCGCCCAGACCAGTTCATCACGTGATGCGCCGGGGTCAACCGTCGGGCGGCCGGTCAGGTTCGGGTCCGGAACGGGGCGAGGGTGGCCCGGACCTGGTCGCCCGCGCCCCAGTCGTCGTCGAACTGGGCCAGCACGGCGAGGTGCTGTCGCAGCTGGACGATCGGCATGCGGGCCGGCCAGTCGCCGTCGAGGGAGGTCAGCTCGGCGTAGACGGCGAAGAACCGCTGCGCCTCCGGCGGGGGCGAGGTGGACCACACGTGGGCGAGGTCGACCTCGGCCCACATGTACGACACGGCCGGGTCGATCAGCGCGGGCCGCCCGCCCGGAGTGGCCAGGACGTTCTGCATCCACAGGTCGCCGTGCGTCAGGCAGGCCGGCCGGTCCGGCAGCAGGTCGGGCAGCCGGTGGCACAGCCGCTCCAGCGCCGCCCGGTCCGCGGCGTCGAGGGCCGCGTCGACGCGGGGCTGCCCGAGCCACCGCAGCAGCCGGTGCTGTGCGAAGAACGCGAAGCCGTCGTCGTCCCAGGTGTTCACCTGCCGGCGGCGGCCGAGCCAGTTGTCGCGGTGCCATCCGAAGCGCGGATGGGTCGTGCCCAGGTGCAGGCGGGCCAGCGCGTGCGCGAACTGCTCCCAGAAGGCCTCGCTGCTCGGCCTCGGCCGCAGCATCGACAGCACGAGCAGTTCCCGGTTCGCCAGGATCACCTCGGGTGTCGCCACGCCGCCGAGCACGCGCAGGGCGTCCAACCCCTCGGCCTCCGCGACGAAGACGTCGTCGGCCGGCGCGTCGGCGAAGGCCTTGACGAACACCGCCGGCGCGTCCCGGCGGACGGCGATGCCCGCGAGCGCCGCGAGCCCACCCGTCGCCGGCTCCACCGTGACGACATCGTGCATCCCGGCCCGGAGCAGGCACTCCAGCAGGTACGTCGTCGAGCGCGTCACGACAGGCTCCTCTCGTCCGGGCACTGCGGTTCGCCGGGTCAGCGGATCGTCGCGATGAGGCGTTGCAGGGCGGCATGGGCGGGTGGGCCCCAGGTGGGCTTGCCGCCGGGGCGGCCGTGGACACCGTCGTCGCCGATGAGGATGCCGGCGAGGGCGCGTGCCGCCGCCCAGCCGCGGGCGCGGCGCATGGTCGCGGTGTCCACGGTCGGCTGGTAGGCCGCGTAGAAGTGGTCGGTGGTGTCGTCCGGGAGCAGGTTCCACGCGGCGGCGAGGTCACATGCCGGGTCCCCCGCGCAGAGGTCGCCGAAGTCGATCACGCCGCAGAAGGTGCCGTCGGCGGTGAGAACGTTCGCCGGGTGCAGGTCGGCGTGGAGCCAGAGCGCCGGGCCCGTCCACTCCGGCGCGGTGACCGCGTCGTGCCAGACCGCGCGGACGGCGTCCGGGTCGTTGACCAGCCCCCGCTCGGTGGCGGCCGTGAGTCCCCTGGCGAACCCCTCGGCGCGGTCGGCCAGCGGCCCGCCGCGGTCCCGGCCGGCCGGCGCGCCGCCGGGCGCGGGTCGGTGCAGGGCGGTCAGGAAACCGGCCAGGGACTCGGCCGCGTCCGCGGCACGCGTGACGGGGAGCCGGTCGGCGGGTGTGCCCGGAACCCAGGTGGTGATGATCCAGGGCCGAGGGAACCGCTGGGAGGGCTCGCCAAGTCGCTGCGGGACGGGGACCGGCAGCGGGAGGCGCGGGGCAAGCGCGGGCACCCAGGAGTGCTCCTTGCGCAGCAGCGCGTCCGCGGACCCGGTCGCCCAGGGGAGCCGGACGGCCAGGTCGTCACCGAGCCGCCACAGCTGGTTGTCCCATCCGCGCGCGCCGAGCCGGACCGGGCGATCGGCGAGGTCGGGGTGCTGGTCGCGGACCAGATCCCGGACCAGCTCCGCGGTGATCTCGATCTCGACGTGGGTCACGGGGAGCAACGGTATCCGGTCACCAGGTGTCTCATCGGGCGACGCCGGCGACGAGGCCGGCGGTCGCGTCCCAGAGCTGACCGGCGACGGTCTTGTCGAGGCCGGCCCGGCCCTGCCGGCGAACGGCCGGGTCGCCCCGGAGACCGCCGAAGCCGTCCGGCCCGACGTAGGCGTTGCCGGGGACGTCCTGGGTGGCGGCGTAGAGCAGCGACAGCGCCCCGCGCTCCGGGTCGTTGGTGAGGAACGTGAACCGGTTGATGACGTTCGACCGGGAGTGGGCGGCCAGTGCGGTACGGGCGATGCCCGGGCTGGCGAGCACCGAGCGGACCCGGCTGCCGGCGGCGGTCAGCCGGTGCTGCAGTTCGAGGGAGAACAGGACGACGGCGAGCTTCGACGCCTCGTAGGCGCGCATCCCGCTGTACTGCCGGGTGCGCCAGTCGAGGTCGTTCACATCGATTTTGCCCTGCCGGTGCAGCTGGCTGGTGACGTGTACCACCCGGTCGGTGATGTGCTCGAGGAGCAGGGTGGTCAGCAGGAAAGGACCGGTGTAGTTGGTCGCGGTCTGCAGGTCGAGGCCGTCGGCGGTGCGCGCGGCCGGGATGTCCATCACGCCGGCGTTGTTGATCAGGATGTCGAGGTCGCCGGACCAGGAGCCGGCGAAGGCTCGCACCGAGCTCAGGTCCGCCACGTCGAGCGGTCGGACGTCGAAGGTACCGGGGAGGCCGGCGACGGCGTGGCGGGCCTGGCCGGGGTCGCGGACGCCCAGCACGACGCGGGCGCCGGCGCGGGCCAGCTCGCGCGCCGTGATCAGGCCGAGGCCACGGCCGGCGCCGGTGATCACCACCGTCCGGCCGGTCAGGTCCGGAAGGTCGTTCGCTGTCCATCTGGTCATGGCTGCTGACTCCGTGTCTCGCGGTCCGATGCGACGGGTTCAGTGAACGCGGGCGCCACCGGCGGATGAAGGACCCGCGCAACCACTGACTGCCAGGGCGTGGCTGAGCCGCGCCGGATGCCCAACGATGGGGACCATGGACCGCACGTTCGACCATTCGTCCCTGGGTGCCTTCCTGCGCACCCGGCGCGCCGCGCTGCAGCCCGAGGACGTCGGGCTCCGCCGGGGGCCGCGCCGGCGCGCCACGGGCCTGCGCCGGGAGGAGGTGGCCGAGCTGTGCACGATGTCCGCCGACTACTTCGCCCGGCTGGAGCGCGGCGACGGGCCGCAGCCGTCGGAGCAGATGGTCGCCGCCATCGCCCGCGGCCTGCGCCTGACCCCGGACGAGCGCGACCACCTGTTCCTCCTCGCCGGCTACCGCACCGCCCGCCGCGACCTGCGCACGCGGCACGTGAGCCCCGGGCTGATGCGGGTCATGGACGGCCTGTCCGGCGCCACGGCACAGGTCATGGGCCCGCTCGGCGAGACACTTCTGCAGACCCCGTCCGCGGTGGCGCTGCTCGGCGACCAGACGCAGTACACCGGCCACGCGCGCAGCGCACCGTACCGCTGGTTCACCGATCCGGCCGCCCGCGCGCGCTACCACCCCGAGGACCACGACGAGAACAGCCGGATCAACGTCGCACTGCTGCGCGCCGCCGTCAGCCGGGACGGACCCGGCTCGGACGCGGCGGAGCTGGCCGACGGCCTGCGCCACGCCAGCGGGGAGTTCCGCGCACTCTGGGAGCGTCACGAGGTTGGCCTGCGGTGGAGCGACACCAAACGGTTCGTGCATCCTCAGGTCGGGCGACTGGACCTGTACTGCCAACTCCTGCTGGAACCGGACCAGGGCCAGTCGCTGCTCATCTTCACGGCCACCCCGGGCACGGAGAGCCGCGAGAAACTCGTCCTGCTCACGGTGCTCGGCACCGACCGGTTCGCGGTCATGACGGAAGAGGACGGAAACTGACCACTCGCGGCGGCAACCCGATAAATGCGGCGACGTCGATGGTCATCCCCGCGACAATGGCCGACGTGCAGGAGGTCGAGGTCGTCGTCGCCCACAACGAGCGTGCGACGCTGCGGGTCGGTGACGTGTTCCTGAAGGTCGACGCTGATCAGACGCGCATCGACGTCGAGGTCGAGGCGATGGCCATGGCGCCGATCCCGACCCCGGAGGTCCTGTGGCGCAGGCCGCCCGTGCTCGCGATCGCCGCCGTCCCCGGGACGGCGCTCGGCCGCCTCGGCGAGCCGTCGAGCGCGTCGCCGGCGGCGTGGGCCGCGGCGGGAGCCGCCGTACGGATGCTGCACGACGCGCCGCTGCCGCCATGGCCCGGTCGGGGCGTCGACGCGATCGCGTCGCTCCTCGACGAGGAATGCGAGTGGCTCGTCACGAACGGCGTCCTTCCCACCGACCTAATCACGCGCAACCGCCGGGTTGCCGAGGCCGCGCTCCGGCCGTGGACCCCGGTGTTCACGCACGGCGACCTGCAGATCACCCACGTGTTCGTCGCCGGTGACGAGATCACCGGCGTGATCGACTGGTCCGAGGCGAGCCAGGGCGACGCAATGTTCGACCTTGCCACCTTGACGCTCGGACACGAGGAGCACCTCGACGACGTCGTCGCCGGCTACGGCACCGACGTCGACCTCGACGTGATCCGCGCGTGGTGGTCGTTGCGGAGCCTGCTGGCGATCCGTTGGCTGTCCGAGCACGGCTTCGACCCGTCCTCGCCGGGCTGCGAGGTCGACGTGCTGAGAGCCCGGATGTGAGGATGGCAGCGGGTGGGCGTCAGGCCGTGGCGGGCATCCACCGCACGAGCAGCGTGGCAGCATCGGCACGGTGGTCTCGTTGGGCTGGACACCGTCGTCAAGCATCGTCAGCACCTCATCGGTCGACGGGCAGGCGCCGCAGCAGTCTGCCAAACCCGCGACCATCGCGCACATGCAAGCAGCAGCGCTGCGGGATGCGGAGTGCCCCTTGCCCGCCCTCGCCGTCGTGGATCTGCACCCGGTGGTGTGCCGTGCTCCGTGCGCCGTCACTTGTGTGCCGTGCTGGGCATGCGTTGTGTGTCGGGGAGTCGAACCCCACGTCTGCCCGCGACGCGCCGGAGAAAGGAGCCGAATTACCCGCCGGCTCTCGGGTTCGTGCACGCCTCCACGTCGGCTACCTGCTCCGCATCCCGGTTCAGTCCAGCAGCTCGGCCTCCCAGTTCGTGCGCTGGATCAGGGTGTCGACCTCGCGGAGCTGCCGGGCCAGGTCGTCGGCCTCGGCGCGCAGCTCGGCCACCGGCAACGCCGAGAGCATCTTGAGCTCGGAGCGCAGCTGCCGGTACCCACGCTGGCCCTCCCCGGCCGCGGCACTCGCCGCCGCGGTCACCACGCCGTGGCGCAGGCGCAGCACATCACGGCGGGCGAGCGCGTCGGTCAGCGTGCCGCCCTCGACCGTGGTCGCGGCATTGGTACGGTTGATTCGCCGGATCAACGACTCCAGCTCGTCGAGCACCGCACCGACCTCGGCAAGCAACGCCACCGCGTCCTCGGCGGGTTGCTCACCTTCCTGATAGCGGGCGCTGCCGGTGATGCGCGCCCGGAGCTGTTCGACCCGGCGTGACGCATCCGCACGCAGCGCAAGAGCCTCCGCAAGCTTCACGGCCACCAGTATCGCCGACGATGATCCACCCGGCATCCCGGTTTTCCGGGCGGACCGGTCAGGGGGCCGACGCCTGCAGGCGCTCCCGGATGATGCACGATTCGCCGCCGATCGACATCCTGACCAGGACCGGATCGCCGATGGTGACCTTGCGGCGGCGGTGCCACATCCGGTCGCCGCGGAGGGCGGGCATCCGGCGTCCGTCGGTGAGCACCACCTCGTAGTGGTCGGCGGAGTAGACCGCCGTGACCACGCCGCGGGCCTCGACCGGGTTCAGTGCCGTGTGCACGGCGGCGGCGATCATCTGCTCGCGGGTCAGCGGGCGGCCGGCGGCAACCGCTTCGAGGGCCTCCCGCGTCACCTGCGGGTCCACCCCGCGGCGCCGGCGAGACAACAGCACCAGCGCAACCCCGGGCAGGATCAGCAGCGCGAGCACCGCGACGTGTGGCCACAATCGCATCGGGTCGCCCCTCTCGTCAGCCGGTCACGGCAGTGCGCGTGTGCTGCTCGGGCAGGTGGCTGTCTTCGGTGGCCCACAGCACCACGTTGTCCAGCGGTACGCCGAGCGCCTCCTGCTCGCGGAAGAACCGTACGACGTCCCGGTCGGAGTGGCGCAGGCTGAAGTGGATCAGGACGAACACGGTGTCCGGGTGGGCGAGCACGATCGGTCGCAGCTGGCTCCACACAGTGTGCCCGACGCGGCGGGCCCGGTCGAGTTCGGTGTCGTCGAGGTAGGTGCACTCGGTGATGACGACCGGCCAGTCGGCGAGCCAGTCGTAGCGGGTCAGCGCGTCGGCGTGGGTGTCGCCGAGGTACGCGAAGAGGGGCCGGCGGATCTCCTCGTCGACCGGATCGCCGGCGGCTCGGCGGGCGGCCACGAGCCGGCCGAAGTCGGCCTGCGGCAGGGTGTCGCGCAGCCGCTGGTACTCCTGGGTGAGCCCGCGCCGGACCTCCGACACGCGGTAGCCGACGCAGGGCACCTTGTGCTCGCACTCGACGACCTGGGCCACGTGGGCGCCGCGCCGGCCGAAGCGGAACTCGTCGCCGGCGCGCACCCCGTGCAGCCGCGCCGGCGAAGCGAGCGTCGCGTCGTAGGGCGCGACCTGGTTGATCTCGGTGTTGACCCGGAAGTACTCCTGGACGTACGGCACGGTCGGCTCCGGCACGTAGATGTCCACGCCGTCCGGGCGGGTCGCCACGTAGTCCAGGTCCCGCACGTGGTCCTGATGGGTGTGGGTGAGCAGCAGCGTCTCGGCCTGCCGCGACTCGACCAGCCCGGCGTCCAGGCCCAGCTTCAGCTCGGGCACGTGGAAGTACGTCTTGTCGTTCGACCGGGAGTATCCGGTCAGCGTGAGCCCGGACGCCGGCATCGTCCAGGTCTTCCACTGGCGGAACGGATGTCCACGGCGGAGCAGCTCGGCGGTCGTGGCCACGCGACAGTTTCACACACCGGCCGCCGGCGACGCTGTCCCGGGCGGCGGGTGAGCTTGCGTGCGCCGCGTCCCGCGCCCGCGAGCGGTCGGTACCGTGGTCCCGTGAGCACCGTCGAACTGACCCGGTTCCGGGTCGCGCCCGACCGCGAAGCCGACCTGCTGCGGGCGCGGCCGGCCATGCTGGCCGACTTCCGCGCCGACCGCACCGGATTCGTCGACGCCCGCCTCGTGCGGCTGCCCGACGGTCAGTGGCTCGACATCGTGACCTGGAACAGCCACGAGGACTTCGCCGCGTCCCGGGCCAAGGGCGCCAACCTGCCCGGCATCGGTGCCTTCTTCGCCGCCATCAGCGAGGTGGTCAGCGCCGAGGAAGGCGTCGAGCACGACGGGGACAACCCGTAAACGTCACTTCGCGAACCCCGCCGCCACCTGCCCCATCAGCGTCGAGAACGGCATGTCCAGGGCGGCGTACACGTCGTTCGCCCGGGGGTCGGCGTTGTCGGCCATGATCTCGACCATGAGGGTGGCGTAGTCCGACACCTCGATCCCCAGGGCGGTCAGGCGGGCCAGACCCGCCTCCCGCTTGTGGTGGCTGAAGGTGCCGCAGGCGTCGACCGCGACCACCGGCTGGTAGCCGTCGGCCTGCGCCGCGATGGCCGGCAGTGACGCGCACACCTCGAACGAGAGCCCGGCCACGACCAGGTGGTCGCGCCCGGTGTCCCGGACCTTCGCCACGAAGGCTTCGTCGTCCCAGGCGTTGACCGTGGACCGGTCATGGATGTCCAGGTCCCCGAGTACCGCCCGCAACTCGGGGATGGTGGGTCCCCACATGCTGTCGCGCGCCGTGGTGGCCGCGACGACGGGCAGGCCCAGCACCAGCGCCGCCTTCGCCAGTCCGACCACGTTGTGCTTGAGCTCGGCGACGCCGATGTCCCGCACGCCGGTGAACAGCCCGACCTGGTGGTCGAGGAGCAGCACCGCGGTGTTGTCCCGGGTGATCCTGGTGCGCGGCTTCGCGGTCACGTTCGCCTCCAGTCGTCCGACGCCCGCAGCTACCCGCCCTGACCAGGTCGACACCTCGCGGCCCCCATATGAGGATGCTGCGTGGAGACGGGGAGCCGACATGGAGTTGACGCTGCCTGACGGGCGCACGCTGGGCTGGGCCGGCTCGGGTAGTCCCGAAAAGGTGCCAGGGCGTCGGCAGGGCGACCGCATCCGGGTGAACGGGCGGATACGGTCTCCGGCATGTATCCGCAGCCTCCCCGGCGGTTCGGCGCCGGCCACGGCGTCGTGCTGGCGCTGTCCGTCGCCGTCGTCACGGCGGTGGCCGTGCTCGCCGCGCAGCTCGTCGCCGTGCTGCCCGGCGACCGGGCGTACGCGGCGGCCGGCATCCCCGCCACCGGTCCGGCGGTGCCGGAGGGGGAGAACCCGCTGTACGCCATCCAGGAGGTCCTGGAGCAGCAGGCGAGCGCGCTGCTGCGCGGCGACCGGGCCGGCTACCTGCGGGCGATCCCGGCCGCACAGCAGGAGCTGCGGGCACAGGCCACGGCGCGGTTCGGCACGCTCACCGCGCTGCGGGTGCGCAAGTGGACGATGACGACCATCGGCATCCCGTCGCGGGTCGACGACGTCTGGAAGCTCGCGGTCGACGTCTCGTACTGCTTCGACCGCGACGACTGCACGCCGCTCGACGCCCGCATCGAGACCCGCTGGGCGGTGCCGAACGGGCGGCTGCAGCTGGTCGCCTACGAGGGCTCCGACCGGCCGTGGGACGACGGCACCGCCCTCGTGGTGAAGGACGGCGCCCGGGTCACCGTGGCCAGCGCGGCCGCCGACCCGGCGATCGCCGACCGGGTCATGCGCGCGGCCGAGGCCGCGGCCGAGACCAACGACCGCTTCGCCGCCACGTTCGGCGGGGCTCCGCAGCGGTACCACGTGTACCTCGCCGGCGACGAGGAGTGGCTCGAGTGGTACGGCGGCGCCTCCGACAACGCCGCCGCGTTCACGATCCCGCTCGCCCCCGGCGTCAGCGACGTGGTCGTCGACCACAGCACCGTCACCTCCGACGGCTGGGCCACGACCCTGCTCACTCACGAGTTCGCACACGTCGTGACCCTCGGCGGCGAGAACCCCTCGTACAGCACGTGGTGGCTGACCGAGGGCATCGCCGAGTACATCGCCAACACCGACGGCTCGGTCGAGGGGCCCGACCTGCGCTCGGTGCGCCCGTACCTCGCCGCCGGCAAGTGGGACGGCACGGTGACGCTCGGTCCGCCGCCGGCGGACACGTCCCTGGCCGACGCGAACGCGCTCTACGGCATCGCCTTCATGACCGTCCAGTACCTCGCCAAGCGCTTCGGCGAGGAGCCGATGCTGGCCTTCTTCACCCAGGTCGTCCGCCGGCACGCCTCGGTTGACGCCGCTTCCAGGAGCATCTTCGGTACCGCCTGGTCGCCCGTCGCCAAGGATGCCGCGTCCTCGATCCGCGCCGCGACGCAGGCCTGACCCGGCTGCCCTGTAGGCTCGCGGCTCATGACCGTTGACGTTGCCGAGGCGACGCCTGAAGTGCAGGCCGAGCCGTCGATCCTCTACACCGTGTACCTGTCGAGCGCGGACGAGCTCATCGAGCACATCCGCGCCGCCGACGTGCTGAACCTGGGCTTCCGCGTCGAGTCCTACCTGGTGACGACCGAGGTCTCGGCCGAGGACGCCGCGGAGAGCACCCAGACCGAGTTCGAGTTCACCCTGTTCGCCGAGCAGCCGGCCCGCGAGGACGACCGCGACTGACGACGCCCGACGACGAGGAGGCGGCCCGCGCCCGCCGTCTCCTCGGCACCGGCACGCCGGACCGGATCGCCGCGGCGGTCGGCGCCCGCCGGGTCCGGCCGGCCATCCGCCGTCGCTGATCAGGCGCGCGCCGCGCCGGCCCAGCGCTCGAGGTTGCGGCGCGCGGCCCGGGTATGCGGATGGTCCGGGCCGAGCACCCGCAGGTAGTCGGTGAGCAGCTCCTCGAACGCGACGGCCGCCCCGGCAGGGTCGCCGGCCGTCCCCCGCCAGTAGGCGAGGTTGTGCCGGGCGGCCAGCGTGTTGGGGTGGTCCGGGCCGAGCACCCGCAGGTAGTCGGCGAGCAGGGTCTCGAACGCGGTGACCGCTCCGGTGGCGTCGCCGGCCTTCCCGCGCCAGCGGGCGACGTTGTGCCGGGCGGCCAGCGTGTTGAGGTGGTCCGGGCCGAGCACCCGCAGATAGTCGGTGACCAGGTCCTCGAACGCGGCGACGGCACCGGCGGCGTCCCCGGCCTCGCCGCGCCAGTGGGCGAGGTTGTTGCGGGTGATCAGCGTGTTGGGGTGGTCGGGGCCGAGCACCCGCAGGTAGTCGGTGAGCAGCTCCTCGAACGCGGCGACCGCGCCGGCCGCGTCGCCGGTCCTCCCGAGCCACCGCGCGACACTGTGCCGGGCGGACAGCGTGCTCGGATGGTCGGGGCCGAGGACCCGCAGGTGGTCGGCCAGGAGGTCCGCGAAGGCGGTCGTGTCCGCCGGGCCGCCGGCCTCGTCCTGCCAGTGGGCGAGGGTGTGCCGGACGGTCAGGGTGTCGGGGTGGTCGGGGCCGAGGCGCTCGACGGCGGTGGCGTGCAGCTGCCGGAAGTAGTTCGCGGCGGCGGTGACCAGACCCGTCGTGCCGAGGCTGTTGCCGGCGTGGGCCAGCAGGGCGTGCCCGCCCGAGCCGGGGTTCCACAGCGCGGACCCGCTCGCGGCGGCCAGCGCGGCGGCGTTGGCGCGCAGGGCCTGGGCGTGGGACGCGTCGCGCTCCGGCTCCGGCCAGATCGCCAGCAGCCCATCGGCGGCGACCTGGGCGAGCCTGGCGCGATCGTAGGGCAGCACGGCGTCCCGGACCGCACGCTGGATCAGGGTGTGGACCCGCAGCGTCCCGGAGTCGAGGGCGGCGAGGCTGAGCCGGTCCAGGACCCGCAGGGCGTCGCGGATGTCGTCGGCGTCGATCGGCTCGCCCAGCCGCGCCGTGCACGCCTGCCGGACCGGGTCGGCGGTGAACAGGCCGGCGGGGATGCCGTTCGGGTCGAGCAGCGCCGCCACCTGCAGCAGCCACCCCGCGACGCCGGGCGGGGTGAGCTGGTCGGCCAGGGCGATCGACAGCTCCCACGTCGCGGCGACGATCGCCTGGTGCTGGTCCGGCAGCGACAACGGCCGCAGCTGGTGCAGCACCTTGGTCGACAGCCGGCGGCGGAAGCCGGTGCACGTGACGTCGCGGTCGATCAGGTACGCGGCGGCCTGGGCCAGCGCGATCGGCAGGTGTCCCAGGTCGGCGGCGAGGCCGGGCAGGTCGTCGGCCAGTTGCGGAACCGCGGCCAGCTTCACGGTCAGGTAGGCCACCGCCTCGTCCGGGGTGAACAGCTCGACCTCGATCACCTGCCGGCCCTCCATGAGGGCGGCGTCGCGCCGGCGGGTGGTCACCACCGTGCGCCCGGTCGGCGTCGCCGGCGGCCACAGCCCGGCCAGGTCCCCCGGATCGGCGACGTCGTCGAGCACCACCAGCCAGGACCGGTCGGTGGTCGCCAGCCAGGTCAGCATCCGGGCGGCCGCCGTTTCGGCGTTGCCGCCGGTCACCCCGAGGACCTCGTCGGCGCACTGGGCGAGCCCGGTCACCACGCCCGAGCGGGACGTGGCGGTCACCCACACCAGCAGGTCCACCCGCCGCTCCCGCCACCACCGGTCGGCGAGGTTCGCGGCGAGCTGGGTCTTGCCGACCCCGCCCAGCCCGGCCAGCACCTGGCAGGCCGGCACCGCACCGCCGCCGTCGAGGGCCACGGCCCCGGCGAGCAGGGCGTCGGCCGGGCGGAACTGGCGGCAGTGCGCCAGCGGCGGGATCACACCGACCCGGTGCGGCCACGGCCCGGGTGGATCAGCAGTAGGCGTGCTCACCGATCCCGACACCCTTCGCCGCCCGTGCGTCGCCTGCCAACCTGTCACGGTAAGCGACGGACCGGCCACCGGTACAGGGCTGTCAATCGGAGAGGGCGGCGGTGAGGTCGATCTCGATGAGCTGGCCGCGGTATCCCAGCGACGCCACGCCCAGCAGCGTGCTGGCCGTGGTGAAGGCCGGGGCCAGCGGCGAGGCCATCAGCTGGTCCCAGACCGCGGACAGGACCGTGCTGTCGGGGCTGACCACGTAGACGATCGAGCGGACCACCTCGGCCGGGGTCGCGTCCGCCGCGGCCAGCACCGCGAGGCAGTTGGCGATCACCTGGTCGGTCTGGGCGGTGTAGTCGCCCGGGGCGCCGACGACCGTGCCGGCCAGGTCGAGCGGGCACTGGCCGGCCAGGTGGGCCAGGCGACCGGCCGACGAGATGGTCACGTGGCTGTAGCCGGACGGCTCGTGGACGTCCGGCGGGTTGAACCTCTCGATCATCGGCCGATTCTGGCCGACCGCGCCGCGACCCCGCATCCGAATTGCGGGTAGCGTGCCACGGTGACCGACTATCGCGAGCTGGGTGAGGCCGCCTGGGGCTGGGTGCGGGCGCGGGTCGGCGACGACGACGGGCCCTGGCTGCGCGAGGAGGGCGCGTCGGCGCCGCCGGACGACCGGGACTCGCTGTACGCGGGGCTGGCCGGGCTCGCGCCGCTGCTGGCCGAGGTCGGGCTGGGCCGGGCGCTGACCGGTGACGAGCGGCAGCTCGCGGAGCGGATCGCCGACCGGCTGGTCACGCAGGCCCGCACGCGGCGGGAGGCGTCGCTGTACGACGGGCTGGCCGGGGACGCGACCGCGCTGCGGCTGCTCCAGCCCGGCCAGGAAGGCGTCCCGCTCCGGCGCATCGCCGAGCTGCGCACCGAGGACGGCTGGGACACCACGCTCGACGGGCTCGGGTACCAGGGGGCGATCACCGACGTCATCCTGGGCACCGCCGGCATCGTGATGACCGCCGTCTGGGCCGGCGACCCGGCGACCGCCGAGCGTGGGGGAGAGGTGCTGCTCGCGCGGGCCGAGGAGACCGAGGGCGGGCTCGACTGGCGGATGTGGCCGGGGTACCGGTCGAGCAGCCCCAACTTCTCGCACGGCACCGCCGGGGTCGCGTCCGCGCTCGCCGTCGCCGGTCACGCCGTGCGGCGCCCCGACTTCGTCGCGGCCGCCGTCCGCGGCGCCGAGCACCTGTTCACGGTGGGGGACCTCAGCGACGGCGGCTTCGTCGTGCCGCACACGCTGCCGTACTCCACCCGCGACGTCGAGCCGCTCACGTACACCTGGTGCCACGGGCCCACGGGGACCTCGCAGCTGTTCGCCGCGCTGGCCCTGGCGGGGGTGCGGACGGCCGGCGGCCGTGACGTGGCGGAGCTGCGCCTGCGCTGCCTGCGCACGGTCCTCGCGGCGGGCGTGCCGGCCCGGCTGCGCCCCGGCTTCTGGGACAACGACGGTCGATGCTGTGGTACCGCCGGCGTCGGCGACGTCCTCCTCGACGCCTACCAGGACACCGGTGAGTCCTGGCTGCTGGACGGCGCCCGCCTGATGGGCGACGCCCTCGCGGAGCGGGCGGTCCGCGACGCCGACGGGGCACGCTGGCGGTTCATCGAGCACCGGCAGGACCCGCCGCTGCTGCCGCCCGGCGCCTCCTGGATGCAGGGCGCGGCCGGCATCGCGGCGTTCCTGCTGCGCCTGGACCGGGTCCTGGAGCACGGCCCGGAGGCGCCGGTGCCGGACCGGCCCGACCAGTGGTGGTGCGTGCCGGACCGGCTGCGCACCACCGGGGCTCACGCCTGAGGGCGCGGCCCGAGCACCGCCATCGGCTCGCCGCCGGCCAGCTCGTACCGAACCACGTCCCCGAGCCCGACCCGCCGGCCGTCGGCGAGGGCCCGGTACGTCAGCCGCAGCTGCGTGAGCAGCACCGGATGCGACACGGCGCGCAGCGCGTCCTCGCGCTCCAGCTCGACCCCGGTCTCGTCGCACCACGCGACGACCTTCGCCCAGAACCGGTCCACGGTCTCCCAGGCCTCGACGGTCCGCGGCCCGCGCAGCGGTAGCAGGTCCTCGACGCTCAGCAGCTCGCCGGCGCCGTGCGAGGCGATGTTCTGCACGTCCTCGAGGAATGACACCGCCACCTGCGGGGCGTCGGCGAGCAGCTCCTCGACCACGGCCAGGACCGCCGCCGCCTGTCGGCCCGGCCGGCGCACGACGTCGGCCGCGATCTCGTCGAGCGGCAGCTCACCGCCCGCGGTCGGCAGCTTGGCGGCTTTCATGAGGCGCTCGACCGGAGTCGGCGGCCGACGCGAGAACAGACCCATGGCGAACGATCATGCCACCCCGAAGGCATTGACGGCGGTACCCTCCCATCCCGTATCGTCTATGGGAACAGTGTTTCGTCTATCGAAACGGAGTTCGGATGGGACGTCGATTCAGCCGCCGTGGCGTGCTGCTCGCGGCCGGTGGTGCGGTCATCGCCGGGGCACTCGCCCGCCCCGCGCCCGCCGGTGCCGCCTACTCGACCGTCGACACCTACGCGACCACCGTCAACGGCGACGCCGCGGACGTGTACCACCCGCACACCTCCTCGCCGCACCAGCCGTGGCCGGTCGTGCTGCTCCTGCAGGGCGCCGCCGTCGGGCGGGCCAACTACGCCGGCTTCGCGCGCAAGGTCGCCTCCTACGGCTTCGTCGTGGTCGTCCCCGACCACACCCGGGTCCTGTTCGGGGTGCCCGGCCTGTACGCCGACGGCGCCGAGGCGACCTGGACCGTCGCCTGGGCCGCCGCCGAGAACGCCCGCACCGGCTCGCCGCTGTACGGCCGGATCGACGCCGGCACGCTGCTGCTCACCGGCCACTCGTTCGGCGGCGCCGCCGGGCTGGGGCTGTCCACCGGTCTGTCGACGCCCCCGTTCACCGACGCTCCGATCCCGGCGCCGGCCCAGCTCAGGGCGGCCGCGTTCTACGGCACGAACAACGCCGCGCCCGGCACGACGGTCATCCCGCCGGTGGCCAACACGATCCCGGTCGCGCTCATCCAGGGCAGCGCCGACGGCGTCGCCAGCCCGGCCGGCGGCCTCGGCACCTACGCGGTGCTCTCCGGCACGCCGAAGCTGTACGTCAGCCTCACCGGCGCCAACCACTACGGCATCACCGACGTACAGAACCCGGCCGGGGCCCGCCCCGACCTGTCCCCGCAGACCCTCGACCAGGCCGACGGCGTGGAGAACATCGCCCGCTGGTCGGCGCTGTGGCTGCGCGCGCAGCTCGGCGACCCGGTCGGCCGGGCCTGGGTGTACGGGCTCGGCGACGCCGTCGACACCACCGTGGAGACCCAGTTCGAGCGTTGACCGGGGTCGATACGGTGACGGGGTGGAGGACTGGTTCGACATTGCCCTGCTCTGGCTGGCCGGCGCGGCCGCGCTGGTGGTGCTGTGCGCCTGCACCTTCGACGCCGGCTGGATCAACCCGTCCGAGCAGGGCACGGGCCCGTTCGTCACCCCGGAACGGATACACACGTTCCACGTCGTCATCTGGATCGCGGCCGCCGGCTGCCTGCTCTGCCTGGTCCGCGCCTGGTGGGGCGGCACCGGCCTGCCGCTGGCCACGGCGGCCGTGCTCGCCGGCATCGTCGCCGTGTTCGCCATGGCCATCTACTTCCCGCGGCCCCGGGTGGAGCTGCGCGCCGAGGGCTTCGCGGCCGACCGGATCGACGTCGCGACCCGCGGCACGCTGACGTTCTGGAACCGCACCGGCGCCGACCTGGTCATCTGCCTGGGCCTCAGCGGCGACTGCGACACCGGCGCGGCGGGCCCGGCCGACCTGCGCTCACCCGGCCTGACGGTGGCCCCCGACCACCGGGTGAGCGCGGTCATGCCGAAACGCGCGGGCGACTTCCGCATCACCCTGGTCAACCCGGCCCCGGGCGCCACCCGCCGGGACATGGTCATCCGCACGTACGTCGAAAGCGCCTGATGGACGCCACACTCGATGAGCGCCTGGACGAGCTCGACCGGCGCGGACTGGGCCAGGCGGAGACGCTGCTGCGGATGCTCTGCCTGCTGCCGGCCACACCGGTACCGCGGTCCGTCCTGGCCGCTGACCTGATGGCTCGGTCGGAGCTGTTCTGGGGGCTCACCGCGCCGCGCCTGGACGAGCTCGTCGAGGCCCTCGCCAGTGCCGGACTGGTGCAGGGCGGCGACCGGCTTCTCCGCCTGGACGAGGCGACAGCCGCGGCCGCCCACGCCGGCCTCGACCGGTCGGGGCAGCTCCCGGCGTGCGTGGCGCTGTGGGCGACCCTGCTGTTCGTGGCCACCGCCGACTCGGAGGCCGGCGTGGCCGACGACCCGGCCGCGGCGGACGCCTGGGAAATGCTGACTCCATTGGTACTGCGAGTGTTCGCGCACCTGGTCGACGACGCCACGCATCAGGACCCGCGCGACGTCGACCTGATCGCCAACGCCTGCCTGCACGCCACCGAGTACCTGGCGTCGGCGGGCCGGACCGCACAGGCCCGTGACGCGGCGGCCGCCGTGTTCGACGGTTGCCGGCTCGTGCTCGGCCCGGACGAGCACCGGACGCTGCTGGCGCTGGCGTTCCTCGGGTCCTGGACCGGCCACGCCGGCGACCCGGAGGGCGCCTGCGCACACTACGCGCGCTTCCTCGAGGCGTCCGTCCGCCGCAACGGGGAGGACGACGAGGACAGCGACCTGGCCCGGATCAACCTCGCCACGTGGACCGGCCGGGCCGGCCGACCGGCGGAGGCCGGCGAGCACTGTGCGGCCCTCGTCCGGATCCGCGAGCGGGTCCACGGTCCCGAGCACCCGCGGACGCTGACGGCCCGCGCCTCCCTGGCGCACTGGACCGGCGAGGCGGGCGACCCGGCCGGCGCCCGGGACCGCTACGGGGAACTGCTGCCGCTCGCCGAACGGGTGTGGGGCCCGGAGCACCCCGAGACGGTGTCGATCAGGGAGGCGGTCCGGGACTGGCAGGGTCTGGCGGAGGCGGGCTGAGCGACCGGTCCGCGCCGATGTGCACGAACCCGGCCCAGGCCGAGGGGTGCGCCGGATACCTGTCCCGCAGGCGCCTGGCGGCCAGGTTCACCGCGCGCGCCACCGAGCTCGACGCCAGCGCCGCGTAGGTGTGCCGGGTGGCCCTGGCGGAGACGGCGTCCGGGACCTCCCACAGGTTGCCGATGACCGTGGTGAAGCCGGCCAGCCGGAACGCCGTGCAGATGTGGATGCTCTCGTCGGGCAGCCGGGCACTCCCGTGGGCGGTCGCACACGCGGACAGGTAGGCGAGCGCGCCCTCCCGGCGCCGGCCGGCGATCTCCCTGATCCGCAGCGTGCCGTCACGCAGTACCAGATGGCTGTCCGAGGGTCGCGACGGGTCGGCCCTGGCGTGGCAGGCGAAGTGGACCCAGTCGGCCTCGGCCAGGTGGTCGAGCACCGCCGCCCGGGTCGCCCGCTCCGGCGGGACGAGGGTGACGGCGTCCCCGAAGAGCGCGCGCACCAGGTCGGCCTCCCGGGCCGCCCGGGGAAGCGCGGGCTGGCCGGCGGTCTCCGGTAGTGAGAACACCACGGGCGCCGCGGCCGACCCGGGACCGGCCCGGCCGAGGCTGGCGACCGTCGGCGTGTAGGAGCTCACCACGCGGTCCAGGGCCGAGCGGTCGCCGGCCCCGCCCGTGGCCGGGTGTCCGGCGGCGTGCAGCGGCAGGAACGACAGCGGGCCGGTCGGCACCCACCACACTGGACGGTCCGGCGGCACGACGCCCGCGTCGAGCACGGGGCCGACGACCGTGTCCCACAGCCAGGCCAGCGTCGCCGGCAGCACCGCGTCCCGGTCCTCGGCTGTCTTGGTCCGGTGCAGCTCGTTCACCCGCGCGGCGGCGTCGTCGAGGCGCAGGTCCGGCAGCGGTACCGCCCGGGTCGCGCCGGCGGTCAGCACCAGCGCGTCGCAGCGGTACCGCGACAGGTTCACGACGATCACGGCGCGCCCGTCGGCGGTCGCGCGGAGGTCGCCGACGCGGGGTGGTTCGAGGAACGCCGCCAACCCGGGCACCGCGCGGATCTGCGCGACGACGGCGTCGCGCTCCAGCGCCAGCCGCTGACGCCCCGGCACCGGCGACTCCAGCTGCCGGTGGAGCGTCACCAGCCGCTCGGCGAGCACCGGCGCGCGCACGCGCACCTCGTCGGCGTCGGAGCGCAGGTTCAGCGTCCGGGTCAGCAGCACCCCGCGCCCCTGCTCCAGGATCTCCAGCGCGCCGTCCGGGTCGTCCAGCGCGACGGCGACCGCGGCGGCGGACCCGGCCAGCCCGGAGAACTCGACGAGCAGCCGCTCCTGGTCGTCGCGGTGCAGGCCCAGCCAGGCGACGAGGTCCAGCAGCCCGACCGCCGTCCTGAACGCGTCCCGGGCGCTGCGCAGGTCACCGTCGTCGGCGTGGAGGTGGCCCAGCCGCTGCGCGGCCATCGCGCGGTGCAGCGTCGTGGCCTGCGCCGTGCCCGCGAGGCGCCGGTACGCCGCGGTGGCCGCGGTGAACGCCTCCCGCCCGCCGCCCCGGCGGAACCGGGCCCGATGGCCGTCGCCGAGGTTGAGCAGCACGTCGGCGAGCTCGAAGTTGTCCGGGTCCAGGCGGCCGACCGCGTCGGTCAGCACGCCGACCCCCTCCGCCAGGACCGCGTCGTCGGCGCTCGACCCGCCCAGGCTGAGCAGCGTGCCGCCCAGGTTCGAAAGGTGCAGCAGCTGCTCCGGGCTCCCGGCGGGGCTGCGGGCGACCGCGGTGCGCAGCAGCTCGACCGACTCGCGCAAGGGCTCCTCGGCCCGCGTCTCCACGCCGGCCCGGTGCAGGCAGTGCGCCAGCTCCGCGAGGTAGGTGGGGCACGCCGGATGGCCGGCGGGAACCTCGGCGACCACGCCCCGCAGCAGCTGCTCCGCCTCGCCGAGCGAGGCCCGGTCGGACGTGTACTCGAACCGGTTCCGCAGGGCGAGCGCCAGGTTCGACCGGTACGTCAGCCGGTCGGGGCCGGTCGCCGGCGCCAGCTGGACCGCCTCGCGCAGGCAGGCGATCGCGTCGTCCAGCGCGGCCACGTCACCGACCCGGGCGAAGCTCGTGCGCAGCGCGGTGGCCCGCTGGTTGAGGTGGACGGGACGGTCCGGGTCGGCCGGACCGACGTGCCGCAGCGCCCGGTCCAGCACGGCGTTCGCCTCGACGAGCAGCGCGGTGTCCCCCGCCGCGACGGCCTTCGCGACCAGCGCGTCGGCCAGCCCCGCGAAGACGCCGGGCAGGGCCGGGTGCCCGGCCGGCACGATGCCCGCCGCCCGCCGGAACGCCGCGACGGCGGCGTCGAGGCGGGCGCCGTCACCGGTCTGGCGGGCGGCGAACATCTGCGTGTTGCCGAGGTTCGCCACGATCTGCGCGTGCGTGGCCGGTGCGGTCACGGTCGTCGCGGCGGCGCGCTCGTGCGCGGAGACCGCCTCGTCGAGCGGCCCCAGGTCGCCGGAGCGCTCCATCCGGCGCAACAGGGCCAGGCCGAGGTTCGCCCAGACCCGGGACACGCCCGGCTCGTCGGCGGGCAGCCCGGCCGTCGCCGCGCGCAGCACCGTCACCGCCTCGTCCACCGCGCCTTCGTCGCCGGTGCGTTCGTGGAGCCGCACGAGGCACATCCCCAGCCCCGACAGGTCGGCCACCCGCCGCGGGCCGGCCGCGTCGACGGCGGCCCGGTAGGCCTCCACCGCCGCGCGCAGCGCCGGCTCGTCGCCGGTCAGCTCGAAGCGGTGGTAGAGCGCCACGGCCAGGTCATCCGGGCGGCCGGCCGGTCCCGCGCTCTGCCGCAGCTCGGCGATCGCCTCGTCGAGCAGGCGCAGGTCACCCTCGTGCTGGGCCTGCTGCGCGAGCCGGCGCGCCGCCCGGTGGCGGCTCGCGGCCGACGGTGACTCCGGCATGCCGGGCGGCCCTCCCTGTCGCGGTTCGAGCATCGGCTGACGGCCTCCTGCACCATAACCGGACGGCGGCCGGGTCAGCGTGGGGCCGGTTGCTCCGCGAGGAGGCGGCCGAGCCAGTCGCTGCGGGTCCGGCGGGCGGCGGCCGAGAGGGGTGCCGCCGGGTAGAGGGCGTCGAAGCCGTGGAAGCCGCCGGCCCAGATGTGCAGGTCGGCGCGGCCGCCGGCGGCCCAGATGCGGGCGGCGTAGTCGGCGCTCTCGTCCCGGAAGACCTCGGCCGAGCCGGCGTCGACGTAGGTGGCGGGCAGGCCGGAGAGGTCGCCGGCGAGTGCGGGTGAGACGTACGCGGGCACCTCGCCGTCGAACCCGTCGAGCACGGACTGCCAGCCGAACTCGTTCATCTGCCGGGTCCAGACGCCGGGGTCGCCGGAGAACTGCCGGCTCGACGTGGTGGTGTTGCGGTGGTCGAGCATCGGGCCGATCAGCACCTGCGCGGCGATCGGCGGGGTGCCGCGGTCGCGGGCCATCAGCGTGATCCCGGCGGCGAGGCCGCCGCCCGCGCTGGCGCCCGCGACGACGATGCGGGCCGGGTCGATGCCCAGCTCGGCGGCGTGCCCGGCGGTCCAGGCCAGGCCGTGGTAGCAGTCGTCGACCAGGGCCGTGCCGGTGGCCTCGGGTGCCAGCCGGTACTCCACGGAGATCACGACGGCGCCGAACTGTTCCAGCCACTCCAGCGGGATGTCGAGCTGCGAGTAGCGGTTGCCCATGACCATCCCGCCGCCGTGGATCCAGTAGACACACGGCGGTGCGGCGGCGGGCGCCGGGCCGGCGGGGCGCAGGATCGACAGGGCGATCGGGGTGCCGTCCGGGCCGGGGATCGTGATCTCGCGCCGGTCGACGGCGCGGCCGTCCAGCAGCGGCTCGACCGGCTGGGCCGCGAACGGGCGGATCTGGGCGAGGGCCTCGGCGTCGAGCCCGGGCATGAGGGGCAGGTCGGCGAGCAGGGCGCGCAGGTGGGGGTCGAAGTCGGGTCGGGTCGTCATCGCGGGGGTCCTTTCTCGAAGTGGTTGCGACTCAGAAGGTGGCCTTGCCGCCGACCGGTACCTCGTCGCTGTACTGCGACTCCCCGTCGAGCAGCGGCTGGAGCCGGGCGACGAGCGCCTGCGCGGGCTCGGTGGCGAAGAACGCGGCGTGGGCCTCCGGACTGGTCCAGCCCTCGGTGACGTGCACGACGTCGGGGTTGCCGGCCGAGCGGCCGACCAGGAAGACGACGCAGTCCGGATGCGGCAGGGACGGCGCCGCGAGCAGCAGCGCGACCACCTCGTCGCCCAGGCCCGGCCGGGCCGTCATGGTGGCGTGGAAACCATGTGTCGCGAGCATCGAATTCTCTCCTTCAGTGGATGTACGTCGGAAACCGATGCTTTGATTCAAGCAGGCTGAGCAGCAAATACGGTAGAACGATGCTCGCTTCCCCTTGCCTGATCCTCCAATCAGTGCGAGCATCGGTGCATGACGCTTGACGTGCTGCGGGACCTGCTCGCCCGGCACGCCCGGGCCGACCAGCGCACGCCCATCGATGACGTGCTGATCTCCCGGGTCGACCACACCGGCCCACCGGCGCCGTCGATGTCAGGCGCGATCCTGGCGGTCGTCGCGCAGGGCGCGAAGCGGATCGCCCTCGGCGACCGGGTCTACGAGTACGGCCCCGGGCAGTACCTCATCGCCTCGGTCGACCTGCCGATCACGGGGCAGTTCACCGAGGCCAGCCCCGACCGGCCCGCGCTCGGCTTCGGCCTGGTCCTGCGCCCGGCCGGCATCGCCGAGCTCATGCTGCACGCGGCCCCCGGCGACCTGCCGGCCGCCGCCGGCGGCACACCGTCCGGACTGGCCGTCAGCGACGCCCCCGCCGAGCTGCTCGACGCGGTAATCCGGCTGCTGCGCCTGATCGAGCGACCGCGCGACCTCACCGTGCTGGCACCGCTCATCAAGCGGGAGATCCTCTGGCGGGTCCTCACCGGCGACCAGGGTGCGGCGGTGCGCCAGCTCGGCCTGGCCGACAGCGGCCTCACCCACATCGCGCGGACGGTCCAGTGGATCCGCGACCACTACACGCAGCCGTTCCGGGTCGAGGACCTGGCGCAGCTGGCCGGCATGAGCGTGTCCGCCTTCTACCGCAACTTCCAGGCGGTCACCGCGAGCAGCCCCATCCAGTTCCAGAAGCAGATCCGGCTCCAGCAGGCGCGGCTCCTGCTCGCGGCCCGGCCCGACGACATCACCGGCGTCAGCCGCAGCGTCGGCTACGACAGCCCGTCACAGTTCAGCCGCGAGTACCGCCGCCAGTTCGGCCGCCCACCCAGCCAGGACACCACCCGCCTGCGCGCGCCCGAGGACCACGACCGGGAGCCCGCCGCCGCGCCGGCGCTGCCCTGACCCGGCCTCGCGGATCAGCTCGGCCGGAACCATTCCCGGGCGGCGGCCGTGTTGGGCAGGGCGAGGCACAGCAGCGGGTACGACGCGGCGAGCAGGTACGCCGGCACCGGCATGGGCCACCCCGCCACGACGAGCGTGACCACGCCGGCCAGCACCAGGGCGCCGAGGACGACGGACACCGTGCGGGCCCACGGGCGGCCCTGCCGCAGGCGCCGGCCCAGGACGAGGGCCAGGCCGCCCCACCCGCCCGCCACGAGGGCCGCGGCGGCCAGGATCGCGATGGCCTGGGCGGCGGTCAGCGTGTCGGGGCCGCCGTAGGAGGGCTTCCGGGCGACCACCGACGCGGCCCACACGAGCAGCGCCGCGCCGGCCAGGCCGCCGGCGCCCATGAGGTACTGCACGACCGCCAGCGTCCGCACCTCGAGCGGCGCCCCGACTCCGTTTCCCACCCGAGCGACCCTGCCAGACCGGCCGGGGCGGCGAATCCCCGATCCGTGCCGCTAGTCTGCCGGCATGGGCGCTTCGAGCTGGACCTGGCAGGTGCCGTACGAGCCGGACATCGCCGCCGCGCTCCAGCGGGCCCGGCAGGAGGCCTACGACCAGGGCGAGTTCTACCGGCAGCCGCCGAACGAGCAGGCCCACTCGATGACCGAGGAGGAGTACGTCGCCGCCGAGCTGGCGTTCATGCGGGCGAGCATGGCCGAGGCCTTCGGCTACGACGTCGGTGAGCCCGACGACGGGATGGCCCGCCTGTCCTGGTACGCCGCCCATGTCGACGTGCGCGACCCCGACTCGCTGCTGGAGTCGCAGCCGTTCTCCGGCACCCACTCGGTCATCGACGTGACGCCGTCCACGATCTCCCCGGTGCCGGACGACGAGCTGCTGGACCTGTTCGGCACGCCGCACCCGAGCCCGGAGGCGGTGGAGGCGGCCCTCGCCGACCGCACGCTCGACGGACACCAGCGCGACCACGGCCGGTACGTCGTCACCTACACGGACGGTACTGCGGCCACCATCGTCTTCCTCGGTTACAGCGGCGACTGAGCGCCTGTCCCCACCGGCTCAGCGCCGGGCGGTCACCGTCATCCGGGCGAATCCGATGACGTGACCGCTCATCGTGAACCCGGTCACGGCGGGCGGGGTGGCCGCCGGCAGGTCCAGGCTCGTCACGTCCAGGGCATGGACGGTGATCTGGTACCGGTGCGCAATGTCGCCGGCGGGCGGGCACGGGCCCAGATACCCGGTCTGCCCGGCGTCGTCGACGCCGGGCACCGCTCCGGCCGGTGGCGTCGTGTCCAGCGTGGTGGTCCCGCCCGGGATGTCCCACTGCAGCGTGCCCGGCGCCGCGGTGCTCGACGCTCTGGCGGATGCGCTGCTGCTGTCCGAGCCGGAGCGACGGCACCTGCACCTGATCGCCAGGAGCGAGTCGCCGGCCCCGCGACACCGGCCGGCGCCGGTCAGCGCCTCACTGCGGGCGCTGCTGGCGGGGATGCCGATGCTGCCCGCCTATGTCGTCGACTTCCGGTTCGACGTGCTCGCCCGCAACGAGGCCGCGGCGGCGCTGTTCGGTGCCGGCTTCGGCACCGGGACGGCGGCGAACATCGCACGCCTCGTGTTCCTGGATCCGGCGACCCGCCGGACGCAGCTGGACTGGGACCGGGTCGCCCGGGAGACGGTCGGCAACCTGCGCGCCAACCTGGCCCGCCACCGCGGCGACGCCCGGCTCGGTGGACTCGTCACCGAGCTGCGCGACGGCAGCGCCGAGTTCGGCGACTGGTGGCAGGACCACACCGTGCAGGAGCGCAACCACGGCCGCAAGCGCATCCGCCATCCGGTCGGCGGCGAGCTCACCGTCAGCTACGACGTGCTCGCCACCCTGGACGACTCCGACCAGCGGCTGTTCGTCCTCACCCCGGCTGACGCGGCATCGGAACGGGCATTGCGCGCGATCATCGGCCAGCACAGCCAGCGGCTGACCCGACCGGCCTCCGTCGCCTGAACCGTGTTCAGCGGCCCAGGCCGTAGCGGGCGGCCAGCGCCTCGACGGCGTCCTTGGCCTCCTTGAGGCCGGCGCCGGTCGCCTCGCGGTACAACTTGATCGCATGGATCTTGCGACCGGCCTGGAGCTCCTCGAGGACGCCCGCGGGCGCGGGTGGCTCGGGGACCTCGATGCCGAGGTGGGCGAGGAGCAGGTCGAGCTTGCGTTCGACGGCGGCCAGTTGCGCCGACAGGGAGCGGTCCGGCCCACTCGGTCTCAGCAGCACGAACGTGAATGTATCAGCATTCCGCGCAGGGAATTGCCGGGTCCGGGGGCCGATCCGAGGATGCTTGCATGATTGACATCGACCCGCAGGAACTCGCCGAACGATACATCGCCCAGTGGACCGAGCCCGACCCCGCGAAGCGGCGGGACGCGATCGAGCGCCTCTGGGCCGACGACGCCGCGCACGTGCTGCACCCGCCGGTCGAGATCCGCCAGGCCGCCGACCGGCTCGGGTTCGCGGACCAGGCGCTGCGGGCCGAGGGCCACGACGCGATCGAGCGCCGGGTCGCGCGCAGCTACGACGACTTCGTCGCCGGCCAGGGGTTCACCTTCCGGGCCCGGGGCGGCGCGGTCCGCCTCGACGGCGTCGTGCGGATCGGCTGGGAGGCGGTGCTCGGCGGGGAGGTCCACGGCGGCGGGGAGGACCTGCTCGTCCTCGCCGCCGACGGGCGGATCCAGACCGACTACATGTTCCCCGGGTAGTCCGCGAGCGCCGCGGCCGTCGCCGCGTCGGCGGGCAGGAACGCCTCCAGTTTCAGCTCGGCGAGGGTCACGTCGACGGCCGTGGCGAACGTCGTGATCGTGGTCATCAGGTGCAGCTCGCCGCGGGACGAGGCCAGGTGCAGCGGGACGGCGAAGCCCAGCGGGGCGTCGTCGGGCCCGAGCTCCGGCACGTACGCGGCGAGCTCGTCGCGCAGCTGCGGCAGGTGGTCGAGCCGCGCCACGATGTGCCGGGACCACTCGGCGAGGTTGCGGATGCGCGGCGCGATGCCCCGCGGGTGCAGCGCCAGGCGGTACACGTTGCGCCCCGGCCCCACGAGGTCCGCCGCCGCGCCCTCGGTGACCAGCCCGAACGCCTCGTTCGCGGCGACCAGCCCGCCACCGCCGTCGACGACGATCGCCGGGTACGGCAGGTGCCCGCGCAGGATGTGCCCGATCGCCTCGCGGACCGGCACGAGGGCCGCGTCGTCGAGCCCGGACTCGGGGTAGGCCGGCGCGTACCCGGCCGCGAGCAGCAGCGCGTTGCGCTCCCGCAGCGGCAGGTCCAGCGACTCGGCCAGCCGCACCACCATGTTGCGCCCGGGCACCGACCGCCCCGACTCGATGAAGCTCACGTGCCGCTGCGTCGTGCCCGCGCGCAGCGCGAGGTCGAGCTGGCTGAGCCGCAGGCTGGTCCGGCGTTCACGCAGGGCGGAAGGGAAGTCCACGGATCCATATTCCCTTGGCGGAATTGCCGCCGGTGCGGGTCCCGGCCGAGCATTTGACCATGGATTCCGGTGTACTGCTGCCGACCGGCAAAGCCCAGTGGGGCCCCGCCGACGACCCTCGCGACCTCGTCGGCTTCGGCCGCGCCGCCGAACAGGCGGGCTTCGCCTCACTGTGGGTCAACGACTCGCTCATCAGCCCGCGGATCGAGGCGCTGACCATGCTCGCCGCACTGGCCCCGGCGACCGGGCGGGTGACCCTCGGCACCGCCGCGCTGCTGCCGTTCCTGCGCCGCCCGGTCCAGGCGGCCCAGGCCCTCGCCTCGATCGACCTGCTGTCCGGCGGCCGCCTGGTGGCCGCGGTCGGCGCGGGCTTCCCCGGCCGGTTCGGGCGCCCCTTCTACGATCTTTCCGAAGTACCGTGGGAGCAGCGATTCCTGCGGCTCGACGAGACCGTCGCCCTGTGGCGGGCGCTGTGGGACGGCGCCTCCTCGTTCCACGGCAAGCTGCTCAGCTTCGACGACCTCCCGCCCGCCACACGCCCCTTCCGCCCGGGCGGCCCGCCGATCTGGCTCGGCGGCTTCACGCCGGGCGCGTTCGCCCGGGCGGGCCGGCTGTACGACGGCTGGCTGCCCTATCCGCCGGAGCCTGCCGACTACGCCACCGGCCTGCGGGCGGTCCGCGACGCCGCCGGCGGTCGCCCGGTGACCCCGGCGCTGTTCGTCACCGTGCGCGTCGACCGCAACGTGTCCGCCGGCCGGCGGGTCCTCGACGACTATGCTCGGGTCAACTACGGCATGCCCCTTGCCGACCTGGAGCGGATCCAGGCGGTGGTGACCGGCACGGCGTCGGAGGTGCGGATGGCACTCGACCGGTACGCGGCCGCGGGCGCGCAGCACGTCGTGCTCCGCCTGGGCGGCCTCGACCTGCGCGACCAGCGCGAGCAGCTGGAGCGCGTGGCGGGCGTGCTGTGATCGCCCGGATCTGGCGGGGCTGGGCCCCGCCCGCGACGGCGGACGAGTACCAGCGCCACTACGCCTCCGAGGTCGCCGGGCACCTGTCGCAGGTGCCCGGGTTCCGCGGTGCCCGCCTGCTCCGCTCGCCCGACGGCGATCTCGTGCTGTTCACCTCGATCACGTACTTCGAGGACATGTCGGCGGTGCGGTCCTTCGCGGGCGTCTCGTTCGACCGGGCCGTGGTCGAGGAGGCGGCCCGGCGGGTGCTGACCCGCTGGGACGAGCACGTCACCCACCACGAGGTCGTGGTGAACCTAGGCCTTGCCGGCCCAGAACCGGTCTAGCTGGTCGCAGATGAAACTCGTGCGCTCCTGGAAGACCCAGTGGCCGCACTCCTCGACGACCCCGCCGTAGGCCTCGGTGGCGATGGCGTTGGCGCTGTCGATGCAGTGCGTGCCGAACGACGACCGGCCGCCCCAGGCCATCATCGGCACGATGAGCTGCTGCGCGGTCAGCTGCCGGGTCTCGGCGGCGATCTGCGGGATGGACCCGTACAGGTTCAGGCTGCCGCGCAGGGTGCCCGGCTGGCGCATCGCGGCGACGTACGCCTGGACCTCCTCCTCCGGTACGGCGTCCGGGTTGTAGGCGAAGTCGCGGAAGAAGTGGCGCAGGTACTGCTCCTCGCGCCCCTCCACCAGCATCCGCGTGACGTCCATGTTCCTGTGCATGCCGAGGTGCCAGTAGGCGACCTGCGGGTCGACGTAGCCGGGGTAGTCGAGCCCGAAGAACGGTGTCTCGATGGTTGCGAGCGACAGCGCCCTGCCGCCGCTGAGGTAGGCGAGCGCGACCGCGGGCGGCCCGCCGAGGTCGTGGCTGAGGATGTGGAAGTGCTCGACCCCTGCCTCGTCGAGCAGTCCGAGCATGTCGGAGGCGATGGCGGTGGGCTCGTACCCGCTCTGCGGCTTGTCGCTGTCCCCGCAGCCGCGCAGGTCGGGCGCGAAAAAGCGGTAGCGGTCCCCGAGCCGGTCGATCAGGGGGCGGTACTGCCGGTGCGACTCCGGCCACCCGTGCATCCCGAGCACGACCGGCCCGGTACCGCCGGTGATGTAATGCAGCCGGATCCCGTTGGTCTCGACGCGATGATGGCGGATGTCCATCGCGGACGACTACCCACCCGGACCCGGCCAAACAACGCCGGGGCGGGCCGGCGGCGAACGTGCACGCTGCCCGCATGCCACCGGCCACTTCGCCGGCTCCCCGTTCGACCCGGCTCAGCCGGGAGCGCCGCCGCGCCGGGCCAGCGCGGCCAGGACCGCGTCGAGGGACAGGTCCGCGGCGCTGGGCAGGAGCAGGTCCGCGGCCGTGAAACGGCCGGCGTCCGCGTGCGGGTTCGGCACCGCCACGCAGCGCAGCCCGGCCGCGTGCGCCGCCGCCACGCCGTGCGCGGTGTCCTCGAACGCGACCGCGTCCTCCGCCGGCAGCCCGAGCCGATCCAGCGCCAGCAGGTAGACAGCCGGATCCGGCTTGTGCGCGGCCACCTCCTCGCCGGTCGCCAGCACCTCGAACCGCGCCCGCAGTCCGACCCGCTCCAGCATCGCGCCCACGTGGGTGACCGCGGAACTGCTCGCCACGGCCAACCGCAGCCCCAGCTGCCCGGCCCGGTCCAGCCAGTCGACGATGCCGGGTGCCGGCTCTAGCACTGAGTTCAGTGCGAGCCGGTGGGCCATCCGCAGCGCATGGCTGGACTCGCGGTCGTACGCCGGTCCGACCGCTGCGGCGAGCGCTGTGTAACGCGGCTCGTTCGCGTCGCCGCCGTGGTCGGCGAAGAAGCCGGCCGGATCGAGCTCCATGCCGTGCCGCCGCCACTCCCAGCGCCAGCTCTCCAGCAGCGTGGTCTCCGTGTCCATCAGCAGGCCGTCGAAGTCGAAGATCAGCGCCTTGATCGTCACCGTGCCAGTATCCCGTCCCGGCCGTTGCGCCCAACGGCCGGTATGCCCGGGATTGCCCTGAGGTACACCTGACTCGAATGTCTTTGAAAAGATCTGGGCGTGCTTGTCGAACGGGGTCGGTCCTTTTCGTAGCCCTGGTGAGAGCCCGGCACCGAGCCGGTCCACACACCCGCTGGAGGGCATGATGACCACCACCGTGAACCCGACCCGCGCCACCGCTTCGAGCATCGGTGCGCTGATCCGGACCGGTGTCGTCGCCGCGGCCGTGGCGAGTGCCGCCACGATGGCGGTCGCCGCCGCCGGTCACGCGGCCGGGGTCAGTCTCGACATGGCCGGCGCCCCGATCCCGGTCGCGGGGTTCGGCGTGCTGACCGCTGCGCTTTCCCTGATCGGCGTGGTCATCGCCGGGCTGCTGTCCCGGTTCGCCCGGCGTCCGCGGCGCACGTTCATCCGCACGACGGTGGTGCTGACCGTGCTGTCGCTGGTGCCGGACGCGATCGCCGACGCCGGGGTGGCCACCAAGGCGCTGCTGATGCTCACCCACCTGGTCGCGGCCGCGATCGTGATCCCCGCCGTCGCGCGCCGCCTGGCCGCCTCATGAAGCAGTACCTGCTGTCCGTGCACTCCGTCGAGGGCGCGCCCGCGCTGTCGGACGAGGAGACGCAGACCATGCTCAGGGAGACCGATCGGATCAACGACGAGCTGCGGGCCGCGGGCGCCTGGGTCTTCGGCGGAGGACTCCTGTCGCCGGACAGCGCCACCGTCGTGCGGATCGAGAACGGCACCACCACCATGAGCGACGGGCCGTTCGCCGAGACGAAGGAGCACATCGGCGGGTTCTGGGTCATCAGGTGCGCGGACCTGGACCAGGCGCTGGCCTGGGCCGAGCAGTGCGCGGCGGCCTGCGGCCCGATCGAGGTGCGCCCCTTCGACGACCTGTCCCAAGCCTGAGACATGGACCTGGCGAACATCTACCGCGCGGAGTACGGCCGCTGCGTCGCCACCCTGGCCCGCCTCCTCGGCGACATCAACCTCGCCGAGGAGGCCGTCCAGGAGGCCTTCACCACGGCGCTGCAGAAGTGGCAGACCCCGCCGCCGAACCCGGGCGCCTGGATCGTGACCACCGCACGCAACCGGGCCGTCGACCGGCTCCGCCGGGAGTCGACCCGCGAGGCCCGGCACGCCCAGGCCCTGCTGCTGCACCAACAGGACGATCCCCAGGAGGTGGGACCGGTGAAGGACGACCAGCTGCGACTCATCTTCACCTGCTGCCACCCGGCGCTCGCTCCCGACGCGCGGACCGCCCTCACGCTCCGCCTGCTCGGCGGCCTCGAGGTTCCGGAGATCGCCCGGGCCTACCTGATCCAGGAGGCGACCGTCGCCCAGCGGATCGTGCGCGCCAAGAAGAAGATCCGCGACGCCGGCATCCCGTACCGGGTGCCCGCCGAACACGAGCTGCCGGACCGGCTCCCGCCCGTGCTCACCGTGCTCTACCTGATGTTCAACGAGGGCTACGCGTCCACCGCCGGACCGCTGATCAGATCGGACCTGTGCACCGCGGCGATCCGGCTCGCCCGCGAGCTCGCCGCGCTGATGCCCGACGAGCCCGAGGTCCTCGGCCTGCTCGCGTTGCTGCTGCTGACCGAGGCGCGCCGCCCGGCCCGGCTCGGCCCGACCGGCGAACTGGTGCTGCTGGCCGACCAGGACCGGTCGTTGTGGAACCGGGCCCTCATCGCCGAGGGCCACGACCTGGTCCGCCGCTGCCTGCGGCGCAACCGGCCCGGCCCGTACCAGATCCAGGCCGCGATCAGCGCGGTGCACACCGACGGCGCCGCCACCGACTGGCCGCAGGTCCTGGCACTCTACGACCAGCTCCTCGCCCTCACGCCGACCCCGATCGTCGCGCTCAACCGCGCGGTCGCCGTCGCCGAGGTACACGGACCGGCAGCGGCCCTCGCCGCATTGGAGGACGTCGACCTCCCCGGCTTCCACCGGCTGCCCGCCACCCGGGCCGAACTGCTCGCCCGCCTCGGCCGCGACGCCGAGGCCCGAGCCGCCTACGACCAGGCCATCGCGCTGGCCACCAACGAGACCGAGCGCGCCTTCCTGCAGACCCGCCGTACCACAAGGAGAGCATCATGACCGCGACCTACACCTTCGACGTCTTCTCCAGCCTCGACGGCTTCGCCACCCACCGCGGCGACTGGGGCGGCTACTGGGGCAAGCAGGGCCCCGAGCTGATCGAGCACCGCCTCGCTCTGTACAGCGCGGAGCAGCGCATGGTCTTCGGCGCCGGCACGTACCGGACGTTCGTGCAGCTGCTGGCCCCGAGCACCGACGAGTCCGAGGTCCGCGACGCCTGGGTCACCCGGATGATGAGCTTCCCGACGACGGTGGTGTCGAGCACGCTGAAGGCACCCCTGGACTGGCCGGACGCGACCATCGCGAGCGGCGACGCGGTCGACGTTGTCGCCCGGCTCAAGAAGGAGTCCGAGGTACCGCTGCGCTCGCACGGCAGCCTGTCGATGAACCGGGCGCTGATGGCCGCCGGCCTGGTCGACTTCGTCCAGGTGACGATCTTCCCGGTGATCACCGGCCAGACCGGGACGGAGCCGATCTTCGAGCGTTCGGCCGACTTCGACCTGGACCTGCTCGAGAGCCGAACCCTGGACGGCCGCACCCAGGAACTCACCTACCGCCCGACCCTGCACACCTGAGTCGGTCCGCACATCCGGCGCGCTGATTGTTGCCCCTGATCGGCGGTGTCGGCATGCTGGTCGTTGCCGCCGGCGGCCACCGCCGATTCAGCTGTCGTCATGGACAGCCAGGACCACGCGGTGGCCGCCCCGAATCGTAGGCCCGAGCAGACCTGGACCCGGTGATGAGCTTCGACCTCGTCGTACTGGCGATGAACCCGAGCGCGACAGCAGCAGAGGCACGCGCCATGGCCGAACGCTGCGAGTATGAGCCCGAGCGCCACCCAGAAGGTGACATCGACCCACGGATCGCGGCGTTCTACGAAGAGCTCACCCGGCACTTTCCCGACCACCCGCCGTACTCCGACGACCTGCCCTGGTCATCGACGCCACTTACCCTCGGCATCGACCACGTCGTCATGTACATGCGCACGGGCGAGGTCAGCGACCCGGTGATCCCGCTTGTGAAAAGCCTCGCGCGGGAACATCACCTGGTCATCTACGACGGACACGGAGACGACGTCCACCCGCCTGCTCAGTAGCCGCGTCCCCAGCGCATGCGCGGCCTCATAGCATCGGTCGGTGCGTACTGTCTGGACCACCGACCAGGGGCCCGATCCGGCACTGCGGCAGACATTCGCCGCCGACCGGCCGGCTGCCGTCGCCGCCGCGGTGGTCGGCGGGATCGACGTCCTGGTCACGCTTGTGGACGAGCATGAGGACTTCGACTGTCACCTCGGCGACCTGCACCACGAGCGTTGCCCCGAGCATGGCATGCGTATCTGGGACCGTGCCACCGGCACCCTGATCCGCGCCGTGCCGGTCGTCTGCGACAACAGCGCAGGGTATCCGGCGGTGCTCGTCACCGTCGTGGTCGGCGGCCGGCCCCTCGCCGTGGTCCGTGACTGGGCGCGGCCGCCCAAGGTGGTCGACCTGGAAACGGGACGCCGCATCGGAACGCTTCCCGGCCACGAGGGTGCCACCGAGGTTCAGGACATCGCCACCGTGGAGCTGGCCGACGGCCCCGCCGTGGTGACCGCAGGCTGGGACGGCATCCTGCGCGTCACGGTGCTGCCGACGGGTCGGACCACGACCGTGGTCACCGGCGAGCGGTCGAACGCGGTCGCCGTCGTGCGCATCGGCGGACGCCCCGTCGCCGCGACCGGTCGCGACGCCGTGACGCTGTGGGACCTCACCGACGGCAGCAGAGTAGGCGTCCTCGCAGGGCGCGGCGACCAGGTCGCCGCCGCGATCGTGAGCTGGCCGGACGGCGACCCGTTGATCGCCGTCCTGGACACCGGCGGCGGGATCGGACTGTGGGACGTCGGCACCGGGCGTCGCCGACCTCTCGGCCTACGACCTGCGCTCAGACCGTGGAGCATCGCCACCGCCGTCGCCGCCGACGGCCGGCGCCTGCTCGCCGTCGAGGACGGCGAAGCGGTGAGCCTGTGGGACGTCCACGCCGACGCGCCGTTCCGGCCGCCGCTGGTGGGGCCGGTCCGGCACGCCCGGATGCTCGCCGACGGCCCCGGCACCTTGGTCATCGGCTCGTCGGCCGACGATGCGGTCTCGGTGTGGCGCCTCGACGATGGCGGTCGGCCGTACATCGGAGCCGGTCATCGCACTGACATCCGCTGCCTCACCGTCACCCCGAACGGGAGGATCGTGGCGGGCAGCGGCGACGGCACCCTCAGCCGCTGGCGGCTCGCCGACGGCGTTCGGGAGCCCGACCTCGATGCGCTGCCCGGGAGAGTCAACGCCGTTGCGGCGGTGCCCCACGGGACGCAGACGCACCTGCTCGCGGTCGGCGGCGAGGTGGGCGGCATTCAGGACGGCATGCTGCACCGGTGGACCGACGAGCGCCTGGAGCCGGCGATCGCGCTGGACCACCGCGGAGCGACGGACATCGCCCTCACGTTCTCCGTCGGCAGCGAGCCGGCGGTACTCACCGCCGGATGCGACGGCCAGGTACATCTCACGCAGATCCGCACCGGGCTTCGCCTGGGCACCATCTCGCAGACCTATCAGCCCCGTGGCGTCGCGATCGGCCTGATGGCCGGACAACCCGCCGCCGCGATCAGCTGGATGTTCGGCCCGTTCACCGTCTGGGACCTCGCCACCCGCACCGAGATCTCGACCCCGGCAGCAGCCAACGTCCGGATCGGCGAGGCAGCACGCGCGTGGATCGACACCGACATCGGCCCGGCCGTCGTCACGGTGCACGGGTCGCTCGTACGGCTGCACCACCTCCTGACCGGCGCCGTGTCGCAGCTGCAACCCGGTCATGACGAGCCGGTGACCGCGCTCGCCGCCGATGACCCGGCCCGCCCCGCGGCGGTGGCGATCGCGCGTACCGACAGCAGCGTGGCAGTGGTCGATGCCACCGCCGATCGGGAGGTCTGCCGGTTCACACTGCCGTACCCGGCTACCGCACTGGCCTGGGCGCCGCGCGGCCTCCTGGTCGCGGCATGCCGCCGGGACCTTCACTGCGTCGAGGTGCCCGGCTTCTGAGCCGGTGTGCTACGGGGCGATGCTGCGGAGTACGCAGAACTCGTTGCCCTCCGGGTCGGCCATGACCACCCAGCTCTGGTCGCCCTGGCCGAGGTCGACGCGGTTGGCGCCGAGCGCGATCAGCCGGTCGACCTCGTCGGCCTGGCTCGCGTCGAACGGGATGACTTCGAGGTGGAGGCGATTCTTCGTGATCTTGCCCTCCGGGACCCGGATGAACATGACCGTCGAGGGCATCGGCTGCTGCCGTACCGCTTCCACGGTCGGCTCCCACGAGGCGATCTCGACCTGGTCGCCCTTGTCCTCGATGACCGTGTAGTCCAGGACGGCTGCCCAGAACCTGGCCAGTCGGTGCGGGTCCCGGCAGTCAACCGTCACCTGCAGCAGTCTGCTCGTCATAGCGGCCTTTCCCACAGTAGCCGAGAGTCGATGCGTCGAACGTGCTCGAAGCTACCGGGGCGGGTTCCGTTCGTGCCGGGCTTTTCCTGAGGCAGATGAGGTACCCCATGCAAAGTTTGGGGCTGGGTGAGCGCGGCCTACATCTCGGGCGGCGCGAACATGGCGCCGGTGCCGGGGCTGGCCGGGTGCCCGTCGGGGTTCGGTGCCAGCGCGTCCTATCCGCACGATCCCGGCTATCACAGCGGCATCTTCAGGACCCCGATCGACTACGCGTCGATCACCTGGATCGACGCGCCCATCGTTCGCTACTTCTGAAGGCTCATCCTTCGGTTGCTACCGCTGCGACGGCGGCGTGGCGGCGATGGGTGCCGTCGCTGGGGCGTGGCAGGCGGTCGACTTCGGTGAATCCGGCTCGCGTCAGTCGCTCGGCGAGTTCGTCCAGGGGCCAGCGGTAGGCGGTCGCGACCTTGTGGTCGAAGGCGGAGAGCTCGTCACTGTCGAAGACGCCGAGTACCAACGTGCCAGCGGGGGCCATTGCTCGGCGGAACCTGGCGAGCATGCCGTCGAGCCGTTGTGGCGGTAGGTGGATCAGCGAGTACCAGGCCAGGATGCCGGCGATCGAGTGGTCAGCGGCGTCGAGGTCGTCCATCGAGCCGAGCCGGTACCTGCCGCTCGGGTGGGTCGCCTGCGCGTGGGCGATGAACTCGGGGACCATGTCGACTCCGGTGGCGTCGACGCCCAGCGAGCGGAGGTAGCCGGTGATGTGGCCGGGCCCGCAGCCCAGATCGAGCACCGGGCCGGGCCGGCCCGCCAGATGTCGTGCGATGAAGGCCAGGTCGTCGGCGTGGACCTGCTCGCTCGAACCGAACAGCTCGATGTAGAGGTCCGCGACGGACGAATATGCCTGCCGAACGTGCTCGATGTTCACCGCGTGACTACCTGTCCTCTGCAACCCTGGGCCAGCTGTAGGCGAATGAGAGTGAGAACGTCCGCTCCACCCAGTCTCTGGTCGGCTCGCCGTCGGCGGGGCCCGGGCGGGTGGTGGCGAGCCGTTCGCGTACCGCCGCAAGCTCGGCGGAGCGCTCCTGCGCGGTGGTGAGCCGGCCGGCGTCGAAGGCCAGCTCCCAGACCCGCTGGAAGCCGTATGCGGGACGGAAGCCCATGTGGAGCCGGCCGATGTCCACGTACCCGCCGCCGATCAGCAGCCGGCCGGTGAACGCGACCGGCACCGCCAGTCCTCGGTACACCTGGACGCCGCGGCGGCCCTCGACGGGCGGCACGCCGAGGTGCGCGCCGTCATAGGCGGGGCCGGTTTCGAGCTCGGCGAGGACCAACCGGCCGTCGTCGACCCGGTACGAGGCGATGTAGCCCCGGTAGCACGCCGTGCTGGTCGGCTGGGCGCCGGCCGCCTCGAACAGGCCGCTGCCGTCGACGGCGGTCACGCCGAACGGTTCACCGCGCCACTCGACCTGGTCGGCGAACTGTCCCGTCACAACAGCGAGTAGAGCACATCCGGGCCGCCGCCGCGGTCACCGGTCGCCGGGTTCGTGGCGCTGCCTGGCCCGTTCGGCGGCCTGGCGGGTGTCGTCGTCGAAGAGGACGAGACGGACGAGCTCGACGGTCGGGGGCGGGGTCTGCAACGCGGTCAGCGCCTGGGTGACGGCGTCCTCCTTGGGCCAGCGGTACACGCCGGAGGAGATCAGCGGGAACGCGACAGAGATGGCGCCGAGCTCGGCCGCGACGGTGAGCGCGTTGCGGTAGCAGCCGCGCAGCAGCGCCGAGCGGTCCTCCGTCGCGCTCCACACCGGCCCGACGGTGTGGATGACCCAGCGGGCGGGGAGGCGGCCGGCGGTGGTGGCCACGGCCTGCCCGACCGGCAGGCCCCGGCCGTACCGGCTGGCCCGCAACGCCCGGCATTCCGCAAGGATCTCGGGCCCGCCCTTGCGGTGGATCGCACCGTCGACCCCGCCGCCACCCAGCAGCGACGAGTTCGCGGCGTTGACGATCGCGTCGACCCGCTCGGCGGTGATGTCCCCGGTGACAAGCTCGATCTGCACGATCGACATCATCGCCCATGCCCGCACGGTCCGGGCGGAGGACAAAAGCAAAGGCAAGGAGATTTCGCTCCTTGCCACTTCTAACGTATAGCGCACCGGGGGGCTTGCGGCAAGACCCCGGTCCTACCGCAGAATCGGCGGCCGGACACGGCACCGACGAGGCATGGGGGTACGACGTGGGTTACGTGCTGGATCTTCAAGAGGTTGACGGGACGCAGGTCGCGGCCGTCGGTGGCAAGGCCGCGCACCTGGGCGGGCTGGCGCGGATCGACGGCGTCCGCGGGCCGGCCGGCTTCTGCGTCACGACGGCCGCCTTCCGGCGGATCATGGCGGAGGCGCCGTCGATCGACGAACGGCTCGATCAGTTGTCGCGCCTGAACCCGGATGACCGGGAGGCGATCCGCACGCTCAGCGCGGAGGTCCGCCGGACCGTCGAAGGGGTCGCCATCCCCGGCGATCTCGCGGCGGCGATCACCGGCGCGCTCGGTCGGCTCGGCGAGCGTGAGCAGGCCGCCTGCGCCGTGCGGTCCAGCGCGACGGCGGAGGACATGCCGACGGCCTCCTTCGCGGGCCAGCAGGACACGTACCTGAACGTCGTGGGCGCGGCGGCGATCCTCCAGCACGTCAGCCGCTGCTGGGCGTCGCTGTTCACCGAGCGGGCCGTGACCTACCGCCTGCGCAACGGCTTCGACCACCGGAAGGTCCACATGGCCGTGGTCGTGCAGCAGATGGTCTTCCCGGACGCGGCCGGCATCCTGTTCACGGCCGACCCCGTCACGGGCAACCGGAAGGTCGCCACCGTGGACGCCGGCTTCGGCCTCGGCGAGGCCCTGGTCTCCGGCCTGGTGAACCCGGACGTCTACAAGGTGCGCGACGGCGAGATCGTCACCAGGGCGGTCGCCGCCAAACAGCGTGCCGTCCAGGCTTCACCGGCCGGCGGGACGCAGGAAGTGGCGATCGAGCCGCAGCGGCAGGAGCAGCCGGCGCTGACGGACGCGCAGGTCGTGCGGCTCGTGCGGCTCGGGCGGCGGATCGAGGCGTACTTCGGCCGCCCGCAGGACATCGAATGGTGCCTGGTCGACGATGACTTCCAGATCGTGCAGAGCCGGCCGATCACCACGCTGTTCCCCATCCCCGAGACCGGCGACCAGGAGCACCACGTCTACGTCTCGGTCGGTCACGGGCAGATGATGACCGACGCCATGAAGCCCCTGGGACTCTCCTGCTGGCAGCTGACGGCCATGGCGCCGATGCACGAGGCCGGCGGGCGGCTGTTCGTCGACGTCACCCGGCGGCTGGCCGCGCCCGCGAGCCGCGCCGGCCTCCTGGAGGTCATGGGGAGAGGCGACCCGCTGATCAGGGACGCGCTGGAGACCGTCCTCGACCGCGACGACTTCGTCCCGACGCTCCCGGACCCGGCTCCCGGCACGCCGTCGCCGGGTGGCGCACCGGCACCAGCGCCGATCGACACCGATCCGGCCATCGTCACCGAGCTGATCGAGCGCAGCGAGGCGTCCATCGCCGCCCTGCGGCGCGACATCCGGACGAAGACCGGACCGGCGCTGTTCGACTTCCTGCTGGAGGCATTCCAGGAGCACAAGCGGGTCCTCGGCGATCCGCTGAGCATCCAGGCGATCATGGCGGGGATGGAGGCCACCTGGTGGCTCAACGACCGGCTGCGGGAGTGGCTGGGGGAGAAGAACGCGGCCGACACGCTCACGCTGTCCGCCCCCGGCAACATCACGTCGGAGATGGGACTGGCGCTGCTCGACGTCGCTGACGTGGTCCGCCCGCATCCGGAGGTGGTGGCGTACCTGCGGGGCGTCGAGAACGACGGCTTCCTGGACGAGCTGCCGAAGTTCCCGGGCGGGGCCGAGGCGCGCGACGCCATCGAGGCCTACCTCGAGCGGTACGGCATGCGCTGCGTCGGCGAGATCGACATCACGAGACCGCGTTGGCGCGAACGCCCCACCACGCTCGTGCCCGTGATCCTCGACAACGTCAGGAACTTCGCGCCGGGCGCCGCCGAACGGCGCTTCGAGCAGGGGCGGCAGCAGGCGCAGCAGAAGGCGCAGGAGGTGCTCGAACGCCTGCGGGCCCTGCCGGACGGGGAGCGGAAGGCCGACGAGACCAGGCGGATGATCGACCGGGTCCGGACCTTCATCGGCTACCGGGAGTACCCGAAGTACGGCATCATCAGCCGCTACTTCGTCTACAGGCAGGCCCTGCTCGGCGAGGCCGAGCGCCTCGTGCGGGCCGGCGTGCTCCCCGAGCGGGAGGACATCTTCTACCTCACGTTCCAGGAGCTCCACGACGTCGTGCGCACCAACCGGGTGGACGACCGGCTCATCCAGCGGCGCAAGGACGCGTTCCGGTCGTACCAGGCGCTCACGCCGCCCCGGGTGCTGACATCGGACGGCGAGGCCGTCAACGGGGCGTACCGGCGCGACGACGTGCCGGCCGGCGCCCTGATCGGCCAGCCGGTCTCCGCCGGGACCGTCGAAGGGCGCGCCCGCGTCATCCTGGACCTGGCCCAGGCCGACCTCGAACCGGGCGACATCCTCGTCACGGCCCACACGGACCCGAGCTGGACGCCCCTCTTCGTCGCCGTCGCCGGCCTGGTGACGGAGGTCGGCGGACCGATGACCCACGGTGCGGTGATCGCCCGGGAGTACGGCCTGCCGGCTGTCGTCAGCGTGGTGGATGCCACCCGGCTGATCGCCGACGGGCAGCGGATCCGCGTGCACGGAAGCGACGGGTACGTCGAGATCCTGGGGTGACCGTCAACCGGCGTCGTAGCGCCACAGCTCGGGCACCGCCCGGACGAGGAGCGCGACGGTCGACACGGTGAGCGCGCCGCCGATGCCGACCGCCCAGCGGGCGCCGAGCGCGGCAGCGCCGAAGCCGTGCAGCAGGTTGGCCAGCTGCGGACCGCCCATCAGCACGACGGTGAGCGAGCCCTGGATCCGGCCGCGGAGGGCGTCGTCCGTATGCGCCTGGGAGATCGCGTTGCGAAAGGTGCTGAGGACGAAGTTGACCGCACCACCCGCGACCAGCGCGACCAGCGCGATCCGCAGATCCGTGGCCAGGCCGAGCAGCACCACACAGCCACCCCACGTCATCGCGGCGGATGCCATGAGCGCGCCATGCCGCCTGGCTCGACTGAATGCTCCGGACAGGAGCCCGGCGAGGAGCACACCGGCCGGGTACGCCGCGAACAGCAGGCCGAGCGCGACGCCGCCGCCAACGGGGCCGCCGTACGTACGCTCGGCCAGCTCCGGAAGCAGCGCGACCGGCAGCGCGAACACCATCGCGGCGAGGTCCACGGCGAGGATCGCGACCAGCACCCGATGGCCCGCGAGGTACCGGAAGCCGTCGCCCAGCTGCCGGAGGGCGCGGCCCGTTCCTGCGCCCGCCGGCGCGGGCATCGCCGGCAGCCTGGCCACCGCCCACAGCACGACGCCGAGCGCGAGCGCGTCGAGCAGGTAGAGCGTGTCGAGGCCGACTGCCGGGATCAGCACACCGGCGAGCAGCGGGCCGGCGACGCCGCCGGCGTAGCGGGTCAGGGAGCTGAGGCTGTTGGCCGCGACCAGCTGCTCGGCGGGCACCACGCGGGGCACCGCGGCGCCCATCGTCGTCATGGTGGCGCCGAAGCTGACACCCTGCACGGCGACCAGCACCAGCAGCACCGGCACGGAGTCGAGGCCGAGTACCGCGTTCAGCCACAGGCCGAAGTAGGCCAGCCCGAGGCCGGCGTTGCCCGCCAGCAGCAACGGCCGGCGGTCCGTGGCGTCGGCCAGGACGCCGGACCACAGCGCCGCCACGACGAAGGTGCACATCGACACCGCCGCCGATCCGCCGACGGCAGCCGACGAGCCGGTCAGCGTGAACAGCTGCGTCGGCACCGCGATCAGGCTGAACGAGCCACCGACCGCGGTGACCACCGATGCGGTCCACAGGCGGCGGAAGGCGGGAATCGTCAGGGGCCGGCGGTCGACGACGAACTGACCCAGGTGCACCACGCCACCCCTTCGGCCCGTGTCCCCGACCTCCGCCAACACCGTGGCGGCCGACCGGCGGTCGGCACGTCGACCGTGCGGCTTCACCCAGGGGCAAGGTCAAGGCGGCGATGTGTACCGCGGCGCCGTCGACGAGGCCACCGGGCCGGCGGCGGCCCAGATTCGTCCGGCGCGTCCCGGCGGCGAGCACCGGATCCGCGGCGATCTGCTGCCTGGCCTGGCCGGCCGGGGTGGCCTCGTCGACGGCGCCGCGGTACACCTGCCCGGTACCGTTGCCTACAAGGGCATGATGCTGTCGGGGGTGCCGAACTTTGCCTACGCGATCGGCACTGCCCCGCCAGGGCGACCGGATGCCATGGAGGACCTCGATGAACTACCAGGCCGACGTCAAGCTGCTGCGCGCCGCCACGCCGATCGCCGGCGACGCAGACGACCGCTTCCTCGACCTCCCCGCCGGCCTCCGCCTGTGCTACCGGGTCGACGGTCCCGACGACGGCGCCCCGCTGCTGCTGATCGCCGGGCTGGGCCTGGACCTGACGTCGTGGCCGCCCGGGATGCTCGACGGGTTCACCGGCCGCGCGTTCCGGGTCGTCCGCTTCGACAACCGCGACGCCGGCCGCTCCAGCCGGATCGGCGCCCGACCCCCGGGCCGGGTGCGGCAGCTGCTGGCCCGGCCCCGGCCGGACGCCTACAACCTGGGCGACATGGCCGCCGACACCCTCGGCCTGCTCGACCACCTCGGCATCGAGCGGGTGCACCTGGTCGGCATGTCGATGGGCGGGATGATCGCCCAGACCCTCGCCGCCCGGCACCCCGACCGGGTCGCGAGCCTCACCTCCATCTTCTCCACCACCGGGCATCGGCGGGTCGGCCAGCCGGCCTGGTCGACGATCGCCCGGCTCGCCAAGCCGCCGGCCCGCACCGCCGGCGCGTTCGTCGAGCGGCACCTGGCGTTGCTGGCCCACATCGCCGGCACCGGGTATCCGCCCGACGAGGCGCTGGAGCGGGCCTGGGCGTCCGCCCTGTGGGACCGGCGCGGCGACCAGGGCTCGGGCGCGCCGGTGGCCCGGCAGATCGATGCCATCCGCGCATCCGGCAACCGCACCGCCGAGCTGCGGCGCATCACCGCGCCCACGCTCGTCGTGCACGGTGACGCCGACCGCATGGTGCACCCCAGCGGCGGCCGGGCCACCGCCGCCGCGATCCCCGGCGCCCGGCACGTGGAGGTCCCCGGCATGGGCCACCACCTCGCCCCCGGCGTCGTCGACCGGCTCGTCGAGCTCACCACCGAGCTCGCCGGCGGCGCCGGCGCACTGCGCGGAGAACCCGCATAACCGTACGGAAACGGGCCGTCAGTGGGGTAGCGCCTGCTGCAGCTGGCGACGCGAGGTCACGCCGAGCTTGCGGAACACCTTCCGCAGGTGGTAGTCGACGGTAGCGGCGCTGATGAACAGGTGCTGGGCGATCTCGGCGTTCGTGGCCCCGTCGCGGGCCAGCCGGGCGATCGCCTGCTCCTGCGAGGTCAGCTCACCGGTCGGCGGGGCGGTGCGGCTGCTCGCGGTCTCGCCGGTGGCCAGCAGCTCCTGCCGGGCCCGTTCGGCGAAGCCGGCGGCGCCCATCTCCTCGAAGTGCTCCAGCGCCGCGCGCAGCTCGGCCCGGGCGTCCCGGCGGCGTTTGCGGCGGCGCAGCCACTCGCCCAGCAGCAGGTGGGCCCGGGCGAGGTCGGAGCGGGACCGGGTGCACGCGAGTTCCTCGATGGCGGCGCGGTAGAGCGGCTCGGCCCGGTCGTCGGGGGCGAGCAGCGCGCGGGAGCGGGTGTGGAGCCCCTTCGCATAGGGCGAGGCGCCGTCGCCCGCCCGGTCGGCGAGCTCGGCGAGCGCACGCTCGGCGAGCAGCCGGTCCCCTGATCGCAGCGCCGCCTCGACCAGCTCGGGCAGCACCCGGCTGTGCACGTGCGTGCGGTCGCCGTCGACGAGCTGCCGCAGGATGCCGGCCGCCTCGCCGTAGTCTCCCCGCGAGATGGCCAGCACGGCCAGGCCGATCATCGAGGTCGCCACACTGGCGCCCATCCCGAGCTGGCGCGAGGTCTCCAGGATGAGCTGGATGTGCTCGCGGGCGCCGGGCTGGCCCCGCCAGGCGACCAGCTCGGGGGAGCGCAGCACCTCCCAGTGGGCCGGTGTGGCGCCGATGCCGGAGCGGGCTTCGGCCAGCTCGATGAGGAACGCGTCGGCGTCGGCGAGGTGGCCGTAGATGGCTTCGGTCAGCGAGCGGCTGTAGCAGATGACGTCGAGGACCCCGAGTGCACCGGTGCGGCGGGCGACGGTCGAGGCCCGTTCGAGGATCCGGTCGCGCGTTCCGGCCTCCATGATGAGCGTGCAGGAGAAGACGGTGACGAGCCAGTTGCGCAGGAACTCGTCGTCGGGTGTTGCCGGGTCGGCCGCGGCCTCGACCGCCTGCCGGATACGGGGCGCAGCGGCGCGGTGCCCCTCGGTCAGCATCGTGCCCAGCCCGCGCAGCAGCAGGTCCACGAGGGACTTCGGGTGCTCCGGGACCAGCTCGTCGACGTGCGCGGCCAGCTCGTCGAGCGTGACGTCCTGCATGAGCAGTTCGGCGCTGAGGGCCAGCTCGAAGGCCCGCAGCAGCGAGTCCCGGGCGCGGGGCGGGTCGTGGTCGCGGAACGCCTGGGCGGCGGCCAGCCATACTGCCGCCTGTCGCGGCTGGGTGTCGGGGTCGCCGAGGTACGCCAGGACACCGGCGCGCACGGCGATCGCCCGTCCCCGGTCGGCCGGGTCGATGTCGTCGGGCGCCAGACCGTCCAGCAGCGCCCGGGCCTGGACCGCCGCGCCGGCCATGAGCGCGGAGTCGGCCGCGTCGATGACCCGCCCGGTGCGCACCGGCCCGGGCGGGCTGAGCTCGGCGGCGCGCAGCAGGAACGCCGTGCGGGTGGCGTGCCCGCCGCGGTCGCCGGCC